>REAV01000028.1 GCA_004294465.1 Sphingobacteriia bacterium
ACAGGTAAATTAACCAATCAACCCAACATTAAAGTTGAATTTGGAAAAACAAATATGGAAAGTCTTAGCAATCCAAATCTAATATTAAAATATTCCAAAGCAGACATTCAATCGATCAATGGAAAAATCAAAGCTGTTTTTGATTATTGCAATAATATAGACCTGCCCATTTCTAATAGTATTCAGGATGCTGATATTCGATCCAATTACACTTCATTGTTTTTAGTAACGGATAAATCCTTTGATGCTGATTATGACATTACTACCAATTACAGCAGAGCTAGTGGAAAATCAGAATATAAATTGATTGAAGTGGGAAATACCAATTCCAATGCATTTAGTCAAACAAAAAAATACAAAGGCAGCTTGGGCAAGGGTGGAAATACCAAATTAAAATTGGTATGTAATTATGGAAGTTTAAGGATAATATAATACTTATGCTTTTAAAAAAAGCACCCTAATCATAATAGATTAGGGTGCTTTGTATTTAGAACAGTTTATTATTTCTTCCGCTCAATCTCTCGATTCATTTCTTCTTCGTCAACAGGCCTTTCCGTTGTATCTCCCATTAACCAACGAGAAAAATAGTCGGCCATTCCCCAGAAAAAATATTCATTCATATCGCCAAACCCGTGTCGTTGAGTTGGCAATATTTTCATATCAAATCGCTTATTGGCTTTTATCAATGCATTAACCACTCTAATGGTATTTGCAGGATGTACATTGTTGTCTATTTCTCCATGAAATAACAACAACCTTCCTTTTAAATTTTTAGCTATATCTGGATTCTTATCAATATTATATTGAAAACTGGTATCCCCTTTATCACTAATAATTTCCTTTACTCCATGATGTTTTTCGCTCCACCATCTATTGTACACTGAATTATCATGGTTGCCCGCCGAAGACACCGCCACTTTAAAGAAATCTGGATATACCAACATGGCAGCAGTGCTCATAAATCCTCCACCAGAATGACCATGGATACCCACTTTGTTGATGTCTAGATACTTATATCTATCTGCTAATTGCTCTGCTACTGCTTTTTTATCAGCTAATCCATAATCTCTAAGATTTCCGTATCCATAAGTGTGATACCATTTACTCCTATTAGGATGTCCTCCTCTATTTCCTAAAGTAATTACTACCATACCTAATTGAGCCAAACGATCTGTTCTATCAAAACCTCTGCTAAAAGAAGTGTTCACAGATTCAGTTTGTGGGCCAGGATAAACATATTCTACGATGGGGTATTTTTTGGTGCTATCAAAATCAAAAGGTTTGTACATAACTCCATATAAATCTGTTATTCCATCATCTGCCTTTGCTTTGAAAATTTCCGGGAATTTATACCCTGCAGCCATTAAAGAGGATAAATCTGCAGTTTCTAAATCCATAATTTTTCTTCCATCAGCGGCCAATAATACCGACTTAGGAACAGTATTCACTCTTGAAAAATTACTAACCATGAATCTTTTGTTATCGTCCATTGTTGTATTGAAATCAAAATCGCCTGGATTCAATAATTTTAAACCAGAGCCATCAAAGTTTACACGATAAGCATGTAAGTAATAAGGATTCTCTCCTACTTCCTTTCCATTTGCCGAGAAATACAAAACACGAGCTTTATCATCAATGCCCAATATTTCTTCCGAATGCCATGCACCAGAAGTAATTTGATTTTTCAATTTTCCATTTTCGTCATAGAGATAAAAATGTCCCCAACCATCATCTTCACTCCATTGAATCAATTCCTTTCCTTCATTCACTAATCCTAGACGACGTATTTCTACATAAGTATTTAATTTTTCTTGAATCAAAGTTTTAGCAGATGCTGTTTTTACATCCGCCATGCATATATCAATTCTTTTTAAATCTCTGCTAGTTCTGCTAAAATAAAATTTATCTGCAGTACCCAGCCAAACTGAAGACCTAAACTCATCATCGCGTGCATTCATTTTCGCAGGCTGGCTCCACAAATTCACTGTTTGATCTTTATACATTCCTGTAACAATTTCTTTACTGGTTTTTGTACTCCAATCAAATAATATTAAATGTTCAACTGGTGCTTCTTTTTCACCTGGCATCCAATATTTATAAGTTTCTAAAGTAGGGCGAGGATCTGCAATACTATTGATCACCCATAAATCTTTCACTTTTCTATTATCGTTTAAGTTAATGGTGAAATATTTTGAATCCGGAGACCATAATACAAAAGCAGATTTCCTTTTGTTTTTATTTTTTTCTTTTTCTACATTAGACTCTCCATTTCCATCGCTATGATAACTAAAATTTTCAACCCCATCTTTTGTAAGTTGATACTGCACAATCGTGCTATCATCTTCATTCTTTAATGCCTTGTTGTAATTGGCTTTATCCATCCACCATAAATTGTAATTTTTTCCAAAAATTACAACAGAACTATCTGGAGAAATATTAGCCCATGATGGTCTGCGTTTTGGTTTGGTAAACTCATCTAATTGAACCAATTCGCCCGTTAAAATATTGTAATTAAAGAAAAAGATTTTTTTCTCTTTCACCGGTGGCATTCCTTTTTTAGCTGTAGTATCTTTTTTCTCAACATCTATGCTGCTTTTTACTTCAAAATGAATCCAGTTTTCATCTTTGATAAAACGCATACTATCAATATTCAAATGCTGTGCATCCATTGCATCGTCAGTTATACGCGTAAGTTTTGCCGCTAACACAGCATTATCGAACAATAATTTTTTCTCCCCCTTCACAGCATCTACTATATACCACTTCTTCCCCTCAGTAGTTTCGTACATATACCAGAATCGATCCGACTTTTTTAACCAATGCGGGTCTACACCTAAACTAAATACCATTTTTTCTACCTTTTTTGGAGAAAAACGGGCAGCAAGAGCATAATTAGCTTTGCTAACTGGGGTTTGTTGAGCAAAGATTGGTTCAAATGTTATTGTAATCAATAACAAAAAAAATAAGATTCTTTTTATTTGCATATTCGATAGATTTAAGATGAAAATAACAGATAATCATGAAATTCTTACATTGTACTAAAAAGATGATGAAAAAAGTTGTAACAAGCTCCTTGCTTTTAATGTGTACTTTAAACATTTTAGCACAAAAATCAGGGCCAAAGAATCCTGAAATGAATATAAAACAATATTATTTTGTTATGCTCACGAAAGGCCCAAACAGGAATCAAGATTCAACAACAGCTGCCTTAATTATGAAAGGACATTTGGCCAATATTGATCATTTATACAATGCGGGAAAACTTAAAGTTGCTGGGCCATTTGCAAATGATGAAAATTGGCAGGGTATATTTATTTTTGATTGTGATAGTCAAAAAGAAGTTGAAACCTTACTTAAAACAGACCCGGCAATTAAAGCAGGAAGGTTAAATTATGAGATTAAAGCCTGGTATACAGAACCAAGTGGTAGCTTTAAACCTGGAAAGCCAATAAAAAAATAAAATCAAAAATACTGATGAATACCCATATAAATTTTGCGATCGAAGCCGATAAAAATGATCCGCTAGCCAAATATAAAGAACAGTTTTATTTCCCTCAACACAATGGTAAAAATGCAATTTATTTTTGCGGAAACTCTTTAGGACTTCAACCCAAAAAAGTAGCAGCATCTATTCAAACAGAATTGGATACCTGGAAAGAAATTGCAGTTGGTGGTTATTTTGGAGGAAAAAATCCATGGCTCTATTACCCAGATCAATGCAAACCTGCTTTGGCAAAAATGATCGGGTCTAAAGATTCTGAAGTAACAGTAATGAACGCTTTAACTGTTAATCTGCATTTAATGATGTTGAGTTTCTACAAGCCTTCTCCTTCCCGATTTAAAATAATCATGGAGGCTGGTGCTTTCCCTTCCGATCAATATGCAATTGAAACTTTAGTAAAGCATTTCGGCTTAAACCCAATTGATACGATCATTGAAATAGCACCAAAAGAAGGTCAAAAGATTTTACATACGGAAGATATACTCAATACCATTGAAAACGCAGGAACTTCTTTGGCCATGGTGATGTTTGGCGGTATCAATTATTATACAGGTCAATTTTTTGACATTGAACAAATTACACGAAAAGCGCATGCTGTTGGTGCGATTGCGGGTTTTGATTTAGCGCATGTAACTGGTAATATTCCATTACAATTGCATGATTGGAAAGTAGACTTTGCCGTTTGGTGTAGTTATAAATATTTAAATGCCGGCCCAGGGGCTGTTGGAGGCGCATTCATTCATGAAAAACATGCAAGCAATATTGATACTCCCCGTTTAGCAGGTTGGTGGGGCAATGAAGAAAAGGAAAGATTTAAAATGGAAAAAGGATTTATCCCAAAGGCGAGCGCAAGCGGATGGAACCTTAGTACATCTCAAGTATTTAATACAGCAGCATTGAATGCTTCACTTACTATATTTAACGAAGTAGGAATTGAAGCACTTAGGAAGAAAAGCTTATTACTTACTGCATATCTGGAATATTTACTTAGCCAATTAACCAATATTTCTTTCGAAATCATCACCCCAATAAATCCATCAGAAAGAGGAGCTCAATTATCATTGTATTTCAATAAAGACGGAAAAGCCATACATACAAAATTGATTGAAAGCGGAGTGATTGTTGATTTTAGAGAACCCGGTGTTATTAGAGTTGCACCTGCGCCTTTATATTGCAGTTTTGAAGATGTATATCGGTTTTATGAAATTATAAAAGACAATTTTTAACATGGTACATTATAATAGTTATTTAGCATTAGGAGATTCTTATACAATTGGCGAATCGGTACCATTGCATGAGAGTTTTCCTTATCAAACAGTTCAGCTACTTAGAAATGCTAAACAACATTTTTATGCCCCTGAAATTATTGCGAAAACTGGATGGACCAGTGCTGAATTGGCTGATCACTTATTGCATACCAAATTAAATGAACAATACGATTATGTAAGCTTATTGATTGGAGTGAACAATCAATATAGAGGATTATCCCTTTCAGATTTTGAGACGGATTTTGAATTTCTATTACATAAAGCAATTCACCTGGCAGGGAATATGCCTGATAGAGTAATTGTTCTTTCTATTCCAGACTGGGGCTTTACTCCATTTGCAAAAGATAAAGATCAATTGTTGATCAGCAAAGAAATTGACAGCTTCAATAAAGTGTGTGCTAGTTCAGCCATTAAAGCAAAAACACATTTTATAAATATAACGGACGAAACAAGAGCAGAAAAAAACAATCTTAAAGCCGTAGCAAAAGATCTGTTGCACTATTCAGGTGCTACCCATTTAAGATGGGCAGAGAAAGTAGCAGCAACAATTTTCAATCGTTAATAATATTATTTATTGAGCAGTCTTTTTTGCATCTGCTTTCATTTTTTCGTTAGCAGTAATTACAATATTTACCCTTCTGTTTAATGACTTTTTTTCTGAGCTATTGTTTTCTGCAATTGGCTGAAACTCTCCGTACCATTTAGTTGAAATTCGGGAAGCAGCTACCCCTTCGTTTCTTACTGAATTGCTTACGGCATTAGCTCTTCTTTCAGACAATACCATATTAGAAGATTCCGAACCAACATTATCAGTATGACCCTCAATTAATATATCTGTATCTGGGTAATCAGCAAATATCTTTTTAAAGTTTTCTACTGTAAGCTGAGCATTAGAACTGATATTGTATTGATTATTTGCAAAAAACAAACCAGCTTTAGAACCATCTGGGTTCTTATCATCAAATGACACTGCAATTCCTTCACCTACTCTTTGCACATTTGCATCAGGAATCTCCGACTTTATTTTTGCTACTTGTATTCTTAATCGTTTCGCAACCATTAATCATTAAAAATATACTGCCAAAAAAGATCGATTGAATTGAAATGAATTTTTTCATAAACGCAAAATTCATTCAATCGATTCAGCAAATTGTTACACGATTCTTATTAAAGTTTGCAACAAAATTCAGAATGAACCAGATTAATGTTTAGCTAGACAGATTGTTGGTTGAATTACTTTAAAGCCTGGAAATCTTTTAATTTAGTTTCGAAAATCGACTAAATAAGATTGCATCTCTACATGATAGCTTTGAGCGATTTTTTGGGCCTGGATTGCAAAATCTTCATTTCCTCCTGCAAAAATAATTGCTCTGCTGGCATTCACTAATAAGCCAGCTTCTTTATTTAGACCAAATCTTGAAACTTCTTCTAAGCTGCCCCCTTGTGCACCAACTCCAGGAACCAATAAAAAATGATCAGGAATGATTGAACGGATATTTTCTAAATCACTGGCCCTTGTTGCGCCAACAACAAACATTAAATTGTCAACAGTTCCCCAAGAAGAAACTCTTTCTAAAACATGTTCATACAAACGCTTTTCTGTATTCCCTTGGGTGATATTAGGAACCATACTTAATGATTCATTATATGGGCTAACCAATAATTGTTGAAAATCGTTGCTCCCTGCATTAGAAGTCAAACCCAAAACGATTGTTACTTTATTTTCGTATTCTAAAAAAGGTCGAACACTATCTTCTCCCATATAAGGAGCTACCGTAATTGCATCAAATGGTAATACCTCAAAAAAGGTTTTTGCATATTGAGCTGATGTATTTCCAATATCGCCTCGTTTTGCATCAGCAATCGTAAAGTGGGTATAAGGAATATATGCCAAGGTTTCTTGCATAGCTTCCCAACCCTTTAAACCTTGTGATTCGTAAAACGCTGTATTGATTTTATAACTTACACAATGTGCTTTGGTTGCATCAATAATGGCTTTATTAAATTCTACCACAGCATTGTTTGTACCTTTAAGATGGGCAGGTAATTTATCAATATCTGTATCTAATCCTACGCAGAGATAGGATTTCTTTGAATTAATTTGTTCGACTAATTGCTGACGGGTCATAGCACAAAAATAGTGAAATAAGCTATTCTCAAAAGGTAACTCTTTATATCTTAATAATAATATACTTTACTCTCCCAAGGGCCAAGATTCAATTGTCCAACTGGTATAGACTTTAAAGATGTACCTGACAATAACTCCCTAATTCCCACCTGATTGATATCCTTAATATCTGTTAATTTGATTGAAAATGATTGCTGTTTATTGCTGAGATTAACCATCACAAGAATAAATTGTTTTCCCTTCTTACGATAAAATGCATAAATAGACTGATCATTACCAGTAATGATTTTTTTCATTGGCACATTAGCTGCTAATGCAGAATTACTCATTCTTAGTTGAAGCAGTTTTGTATAGAAGCTGGATCTATGAAATTGTTCAAATTTCATAGGATCTTTTTCAAAGAAAGCAATGGGTCTTAAAATGGGTTCTTCCTGTCCCCCATAGATCATTGGTATACTTCTAGGCAATGTTTGGGAAAGCACGGCAAATGGTTCATGTACCTTCCCAGGCATTGTTCCATAATCGGCTTTATTCCAACTATTTTCATCATGGTTACTGGTAAAATACAATAATGAAGCATTTGGCGTAAAACTATTATCAATTTCATGCTGAACTGAATCCAAAGCCAATGCATTTTTTGATTGATTGGCAATATCTACCATTATATGAAATGCTTTCCATGGATAGCTAATATCGAAGCCAGCCCTATGCACCCAGGCATCTTCCGATTCAGCAATCATCAACAAATTTTTATTGGACTTTAATAGTGGTATAGCTTTATACCAAAAGCTACTGTCAACTAAATGTGCTTGATCACATCTAAATCCATCAATACCAGATTCTTTAACCCAATACATCATAGCAGCAATCATACTATCACTAACAGCTGGATTCTTGTAATTCAGCTTTCTGGTATCTATCCAATCAAATTGACTGATTGCATTTCCAGAAATATCTTTTACATAAAAGTCCGGATGCGATTTCAGCCATGGATGGTCTGCTCCTGTATGATTGGGCACCCAATCAATGATCACTTTAAATCCCTTTTCATGTGCTGCTCTAACTAGATTATTCCAATCTTTTAAATCTCCATATTCTGGATTAATTGCAGTATAATTTGAAACAGCATAATAACTACCCAAGGTTCCTTTTCTATCAATTTTACTGATTGGGTTAATGGGCATAAACCACAAGGTTTGAATACCCATTTTTTTGAGCCGATCCAAATTTTTTGCAAATGCAGTAAAACTTCCTTCTTTGGTATATTGACGTGTATTTACT
>REAV01000029.1 GCA_004294465.1 Sphingobacteriia bacterium
TGTTCTATTGTCATCCGAAAAATCATCCTTTAATTGTACTCTTTTGTGCTTTCTGATATGATCGATCATCTGATTATACCCTACAGTAAACAAAAAAGATTTGGCTTTATCCGTTTCCACTGTTTCTCTATTTCTCCAAAGCTTTTCAAATGCTGATTGAACAATATCACGCGCGTCTTCTTCGTGTCGAAGATTCTTAACAATAAACCGAAATAAATGATCGGAATGATTGTTTACGCATTGATTATATTGGCTCTCAGTCATTAACAGCAGTTACTAATGGTTGAATGATGTACACCTATGATACGGTTCAGGAAAGACTTTGTTACAAAATTTGTAAAAAAAGATGAAATAATTAGAAACCAGCCACTTTAACTAAGTAAAATAGTGTTCCGGAGATAACGAAAAACACCAATAATGAGCCGTAAAATACCCGGCTTCCTTTTCTAGAAATGGCTTCCTGAGTAGGTTCATCCTTTGATATAAACTCATTAATGGTTGCTAAAAAGTACTGCTTCCCTCCAAATGCTGCAAAAGCAATTAAATATACCATCGCAAGAATCATGATGATACCAACTCTTCCGGCTACTTCCCAATAGTGCAACTCATTTAATATAAAATAGATATCATTTCTGCCATTATTTAGCAAGAAGTAAATAATGCCTAAGCCACAGACACTTAAAACATTTGCAATCAACATAATACCAATCATGTGTACCCCATTGGATTTTACCCTTACCATTTGAGTTTGGGCTCGGGCAACTGTATAGTCATTACAAATAATGCACTTAAAAACATTCATATTTATACTACCTAAAAATTGAGACAAAGAATTGGTTGTCTAGATTTTTCATGAGTTTTGGACTAAACAGCTTAACAACGTTAAAAATACATGAATTATTGGCTTTTTAATATATTTAATAATTAATCACCTGCTCACTAATAGTAGCAGGAATTTCCCTCCAATCGTATTGTTGGTTCCTTAATTGAGGCTCAAAACCAGCTTCTCTAATAGCATCTTGGATGGTTTTATAAGTAAATCGATGGGGAGCCCCAGCAGCACTTACCACGTTTTCTTCAATCATAATGCTACCAAAATCATTTGCTCCAGCATGTAAACAAATCTGAGCAGTTTGTTTTCCTACCGTTAACCAGCTGGCCTGTATATTTTTAATATTGGGCAACATAATGCGGCTAATAGCAATCATTCTGATGTATTCTTCTGGGGTAGTTAGGTTATGAACTCCCCTGATTTTGGTTAATAAGGTATCTACATCCTGAAAAGTCCATGGAATAAAGGCCAGGAATCCTTTGGCATCGGCAGGTTTCATGGCCTGAACTTCGCGGATACGAATCAAATGAATAAATCTTTCTTCAAGGGTTTCTACATGCCCGAACATCATGGTAGCACTAGTAGTAATATTCAATTTATGGGCTTCATGCATTACAGCCAGCCATTCATCTGCTCCACATTTACCTTTTGAAATCAAACGACGCACCCGATCAACTAAAATTTCTGCACCCGCTCCTGGTAATGAATCCAAGCCTGCTTCCTGCAAAGTTTTTAATACATCATGATGACTCATTTTTTCCAACTTGGCTATATGGGCAATCTCAGGTGGCCCCAATGCATGGAGTTTTAATGTTGGATATTCTTGCTTTATCTCCCGGAAAGTTTTAGCGTAAAAATCAATGCCTAATGCAGGGTGATGACCTCCTTGTAGCAATAATTGATCGCCTCCATACTTAAAAGTCTCTTCAATTTTTGTTCGATAAGCAGGCATTTCAGTGATATATGCTTCTGCATGTCCCGGAATTCTATAAAAATTACAAAATTTACAATTGGCTATACAAACATTGGTGGTATTTACATTTCTATCGATCTGCCAGGTAACTTTTCCGTGAGGTACTTGTTTTTTCCTCATTTCATCGGCTATATGCATTAAATCGGCTAAAGGGGCATGTTCAAATAAGTACATACCTTCTTCAATAGAAAGAAATTCAAAATCAAGGGCTTTTTGGTATAAATCAGCTAATTGCATATTCGACTATTTAAATTGATAACAAAGGTAATGCTGTTATAGTTCTTATGATGCAACCAATTGCTTCTTTGATTTGTCTATTTATCGGTTAGAGTCATTTCGCTTATATTGTACTATATGTTCCGATGCTTGCTGTTAACAATTGCCATTTGCTTTAATCTGGTTGCTTATTCACAAGAAGAATTTGTTCAGCCTGAAAGCAAATTGATTACTAAGTTGCCTTTTTCACAGCTTTCTGGAGGCATCATTATCATTAAAGCAAAGTTTGATCAGTTGCCAGATTCACTGAATTTTGTTTTGGATACAGGAAGTGGTGGAATTTCACTTGACTCTACAACCGCCGATTTGCTACAAATTCCCCTCATCAAAACAGAAAAAACCATCCGTGGGATAGCAGGATTGAAAAAAGTGGACTTTGCCATGGACCATTCCTTGCATTTTGTGGGACTTACGGTAGATCATTTGGATTTTCATATCAATGATTATGATTTACTTACCAGTGTATATGGAGTAAGAATTGATGGAATTATCGGGTATAGCTTTTTGAGAAGATATATTGTTCGACTAGATTATGATAATAATAAAGTAGAAATTTATACCCCAGGTACATATAAATATCCTCGTGGTGGCCAACTATTAAAACCCAATTTCACTACGCTACCTCAGCAATTGGCCATCATTCAGGATTCAAGAGAAATTTTGAATCGTTTTATTTTTGATACTGGTGCAGGCCTGTGCTTTTTACTTTCAAAAGATTTTACTGAAGACAGCAGTGTTTTTAAAACAAGCCGACGCTTTTTTACAACTCAGGCCGAAGGTCTTGGAGGTAAAAAACAAATGCAACTCACTGTTGTAAAGTCTATAAAAATTGGACAATTCAAATTTAAAAACGTTCCAGTACATGTATTTGATGACACTTATAATGTAACCAATTATCCAGTGTTGGGGGGAATTTTGGGCAATGATTTACTCAGAAGATTCAATGTAATTCTCAATTATCCCGAACAGTCAATCCATATAAAACCCAATGTTCATTATAATGAAGATTTTGATTACAGCTATACAGGACTTGGTATTTATTTGATTGGAGGTGAAATCAGGGTAGTAGATATTGTTGATGGTTCTCCTGGAGATAAGGCAGGATTTAAGGAAGGCGATGTAATTTTTTCTGTAGAAAGTAATTTTACTAAAAACATACAAGTATATAAAAATCTATTCCAAAATGCCATTGGGAAAATAAAAGTAGTTGTTTTTAGAGGGGAGAGGCCATTGATTCTCACGCTGGATGTGCAGGATATTCGTAAATAGCTTACAATGACCTATTTTGCAAAACGATTTTTTAGATTATGATTCAATACAACCGTTTTATTTTAGACAATGGCTTAACCGTATTGGTACATGAAGACAATGCCACACCGATGGCTGTTGTGAATGTTTTGTATGATGTTGGCGCCAGAGATGAGAATCCTTCTAAAACCGGTTTTGCCCATTTATTTGAGCATTTGATGTTTGGGGGAAGCATTCATATTCCTGATTATGATGAGCCATTGCAAAGAGCGGGAGGAGATAATAATGCGTACACTACCCATGATTTAACCAATTATTATTGCCAGCTTCCAGCTCAAAATATAGAGACAGCATTTTGGTTAGAAAGTGATCGAATGTTGAGTTTGGCTTTCAGTGAAAAAAGTTTAGCGGTTCAAAAGAAAGTGGTATGCGAAGAATTTAAAGAACATTACCTGAATAAACCATATGGTGATGTTTGGCATAAAATGCGTGAATTGGCTTACACAGTTCACCCATACCGATGGATGACGATAGGTAAAGAATTAAGCCATGTAGAGAATGCACATATTGATGATGTAAAAGCTTTTTTCTTTAAACATTACAGACCTGTGAATGCTATTTTAGTAGTGGCAGGAAATGTAAAAACAGATCAGGTAAAACAATTGGCTGAAAAATGGTTTGGCCCTATTGAAATGGGCGAAAAATACATTCGCTGTTTAGCAAAAGAACCAGTACAACAAGAAGCCAGAAAATTAAGTATAGAAGCTGCTGTTCCATTAGATGCATTTATTAAAACCTGGCATATGGATGCTAGATTAGAAAAAGGATATTATGCAGCTGATTTATTAACGGAGATTTTAGGCGGTGGCGGATCATCCAGATTATACCAGACTTTGGTAAAAGAACAAAAATTGTTTTCCAATTTAGATTGTCATCATTTTGGAAGCACTGACGCTGGACTAGTTACAATAGAAGGCAAGCTCGTAAAGGGAGTAAGTATGGAACAAGCCGAAAATGGTGTTGCAGAAATAATCAATGCAATTAAGCAAAACCATGTATCCGATAATGAATTGATCAAAGTAAAAAACAAAACGGAGAGTATTATTGCTTTTGAAGATATGAGTATAATGAGCAGGGCAAGTAGTTTGGCCATGTACGAATTATTGGGTGATGCCAATTTAATGAATACTGAATTGGAAAAATACCAGCAAGTAACTCCAGCTGATTTACATGAGTATAGCAAACAAATTTTCAGGGAATCGAATAGCAATACTATTTACTATCACGCAAAGCAATAGAATCAAATAATGCAAATGAATTTGAACAGAAAAATAACTCCACATATTACTGATGCTGTAAGTTTCGATTTACAATTAAAGAAATGTGATCAATATAATTTAGACAATGGTGTGCCGGTTTATAGTTTAGATGCTGGTGCTCAAGAAGTGTTAATGATAGAATGGGTTTTTTATGCAGGCAATTGGTATGAACAAAAAAACATTGTTGCCGCTACCACCAATTTTATGTTAAAAAATGGAACCAATCAAAAAACTGCTTTTGAAATAAATGAGTACTTTGAGTTTTATGGGGCTTATTTAAATAGAAGCTGTTACAATGAAACCGCTACCATCACACTGCATTGTCTTGCTAAACATATCAATGAATTATTACCTGTTGTAGCTGAAATCATTACAGCCTCTATTTTTCCAGAGGAAGAACTCAATACATATCGACAAAATCAACAACAACGATTAGAAGTAAATTTAAAAAAGTGTGATTTTATTGCCAATCGCTTAATTGACGAATACATTTATGGCATTCATCATCCATATGGAAAATATACATCTACGCTGGATTACGATCAATTGAACAGAGAAGAATTGGTAGCATTCTATCAACAATTTTATCAGCAGGGCAAATGCCTGATTTTTACTGCTGGCAAAATACCTGCAAATTTAGCTAGTTCCCTGAATCATGTTTTCGGACAATTGCCTTTACAGCAAAGAGCTATCCCCAATATTCAATACCATTTGCATCCTGCAGAAGAGAAAAAAATGCAAATTATTAATGATCCAAATGGGGTTCAAGGAGCCATTCGATTGGCAAGACCCTTCCCCAATAGGCATCATCCAGATTATCAAAAAGTTCAAATACTCAATAATGTTTATGGCGGATTTTTTGGATCACGCTTAATGAGTAATATCAGAGAAGATAAAGGATACACTTATGGCATACATAGTTATATCCAAAACCATATTCATGAAGGCGCTTGGATGATTAGTACCGAAGCAGGAAGAGATGTTTGCAAAGCAACGATTGAAGAAGTGTATAAAGAAATGGATATTTTATGCAAAGAACCGATTGAAGCAGAAGAATTGAGTTTGGTAAAGAATTATATGATTGGGTCTGTTTTGGGAGATTTAGATGGACCATTTCAATTGATCGCAAGATGGAAAAACTATATTTTGAACGGAATTGATGATCAATATTTTTATAATAGTGTAGCAATCATTAAAAACACCGGTTCAGATGAATTACAAGAACTTGCTAATAAATACCTTAATCCAAATGATTTTTATGAGTTGACTGTAATCTAATTTTATTTAACCGAAATTGTACAATAAACGAAGCGTTATGGGAAAGTTTTTCACCAAAACAATTGCAACTGCTGTTGCAGTGTTGATTGCAGCTTATTTGTTAACTGGAGTAACTGTAGCGGATAGTTTTACAGCAATCATGGTTGCAGTTGTTTTAGGCTTACTCAATAATTTTATTAAGCCAATTTTAGTGATACTTACCATTCCCATCACCATTTTTACATTAGGTATTTTTCTGTTGTTTATTAATGTTTTTATTATTCAACTCGCTGCAAAAATAGTTCCTGGCTTTATGGTGGATGGATGGTGGACAGCGTTGTTTTTTAGTTTCTTGGTTACTTTAGTTACTTCAGTATTGGAATCATTAATTGGTAAACCTGAAAGTAAACAGTCTAATTACTAGTTTTTAATTAAAGAAAAAACATACATCATTTCTGTAGCAATTTGCAAAGATCTTTCTTGGTAAACTTTTTCCTGTTGATTTGTTCCGTCAGATAGTTTGGGATCTTCATAAGGAACTTTGAATCTTCCATCTGCGCCAAATACAATCGGGCAAGATGCATCTGCCTGAGAACAGGTAAGCACTGCGCCATAGTCCTTAGAAGGATTAGGAGCATCTCCATATTTTTTTGAATACGCATCAATCGCTGGTGCATCAGCAGCAAATTTAACTTCGTAATGCGGGTTAGTGCTTTGTGTTATTGGTGAAATCACAAAACCGGATTGCTCTAATGCCTTAACAGCATTAATATTAAATGCAGTAGTTTCTGTTCCTCCAGAATAACAATAGACATTAGATATACTATAATATGCTGCCGCTGTTTGGGCCCATACTTGTGCAAAATGACTTCTGCGGGAATTATGTGTGCAAATAAAAGTCAATGAAATTTTTTGATGCTTTGTTACTCTTTCCTGTATGTAAGTACTTAATTTTTTTAATTCATCTTTACGCTCGTTGGGTATTGATGAAAAGTTTTTTTCTGCGTTTACTAAGTTTTGTTTGATTAACGGAAAAATATCCGAAGCGCTTGCATTCATGGAAAAGAGATTTAACATTATTAAAATCAAAAGCAATCTAAATTTATTCATAGGTTTATTTACTAGCTAAATACTTTTTGCATAATCAAAAATTAATTTTTTAGCAGCAACCCGATCCAGGTTTGCAACATGCTTCTTTTAAAGGTTTTTCTGCATAAACCGTAATACTAAAAATACCTGTTTGACCATTTTTAAATGCAGCTATTTCTGTTGGGTTCAAATAATTATTTAAAATATCATCGGGTATAATAATGGCTTTTTCTTTTTGAATTTGAATATTGGTAAATCCATTGCTATTGATCAACTCGAGATATACTTCTTTTTGTATAGCACCGGAAACACATCCTGCATACATTTCAGCATCTTTACGAAGTGCATCAGGCAATTGCCCAACCAATACCACATCTGAAATACTAAAATGTCCTCCTTGTTTTAGCACACGAAATATTTCTTTAAATACACCATCTTTATTGGGCACTAAGTTTAAAACACAATTACTCACTATTACATCAGCTATTTCTGATGCCAAAGGCATATCATCAATATCCCCTTCTCTGAACTGTACATTCTCAAAACCCAATTTTGCTGCATTGGTTCTTGCTTTTGCAATCATTGCAGGAGTAAAATCGATTCCAATTACTTTACCTGTTGCACCTGTAGCTGCTCTGGCAACAAAACAATCATTGCCTGCTCCGCTTCCTAAATCAACAACAGTATTGCCTTCTTTTATTTTTGCATATTGAGTTGGCAATCCACACCCAAGACCAAGATCTGCATCAGCATTATAGCCTTTCATTTGAGTATAATCATCACTCATGATATTATACACTTCGGTAGAGCAACCACCAGCTCCACAACATGAAGATTGATTTTGTTCCAAGCTTTGATCGGCAATTATTGCATATTTTTCTTTTACTAATTCTTTTAAGGCTTGTTCGTTTTTCATAGTATTATATTTTTATGTTTAACAACAAGCATTTGCTTGTTGATCTTTGAGCTTATGAAATAAATGATTAAATGATTGATTGAATTTTTCGAATGCTTTCCAATTGATACAATAACAGCTACGAGGTCCATCAACAGTTCCTTTAATCAATCCAGCT
>REAV01000030.1 GCA_004294465.1 Sphingobacteriia bacterium
CTTTATAGTCGCAAGGGAATGGAATGATCTTTTTGAATCCTACTTTATTAAAAATTGCGATTGATCTTGGCATGTGTTGAGCTGATGTAACTAATACAAATGGTTCTTTAAGCTTTAAGGAGTCTAAAATGCGTTTTGAGTAAACTGCATTTTCATAAGTGTTTCTGGATTGACTTTCTAGAATAATTGCTTCTTTATTTACACCATTTCTAACCAATTCTTTGATTACATAAGAAGCCTCTGAAGGCTCATTGAATAATAAATGTCCACTTCCGCTGCTAATCAAAATATATTTTACTTGATGGCTATGGTATAAATTGGCCGCTTGAATAAATCGATCTGCATTATCTCCCATATATCCAGTATCGAATTTGTCGAAACCGGAAAAGCCTCCTAATAGTATAACAACATCCGATTTAAAATTATTTGGTAAAATTGTTGGATTGGGTTGCCACCAAAAATTTACCGAACGATAAATAAAGGGGTTTGAAAAAATAATGCCAATAATAATGATTCCAATTCCAATCTTTTTGCTGATTTTTTTATTTTTAATTAAAACAAAAATGACTCCCAGAATAAGCATCCAATTGAAAGGGATCAATAAAAAAGCGAACAGTTTCGACAAAATAAAAAACATCACTATTATTTAAACTGGTTACTTACAATTAATTCTTTCGAACCTGCAGTGTAACTATAAAAACCTTCTCCAGATTTCACACCCAATTTTCCTGCAGTAACCATATTTACCAATAATGGGCAGGGAGCGTATTTAGGATTTCCATATCCACTATACATTACATTCAATATACTTAAACAAACATCAAGCCCAATAAAATCTGCTAATTGTAAAGGACCCATCGGATGCCCCATTCCCAGTTTCATGATGGTGTCAATTGATTCTACTCCGGCAATTCCTTCATATAAACTGTAAATGGCTTCATTGATCATTGGCATCAATACTTTGTTAGCAATAAAACCAGGATAATCATTAACGATGGACGGTACTTTCCCCAGTTGCTTACTTAATGCAACAATTGTTTCAGTTACTTCTTTTGAAGTAGAATAACCGTTAATGATCTCTACTAATTTCATTACTGGCACTGGGTTCATGAAATGCATGCCAATTACTTTTTCAGGTCGCTTGGTAGCCGCAGCTATTTTGGTGATTGAAATAGAAGAAGTATTGGTAGCGAGTATGGCATCAGCTGGAGCTGCAGCATCTATGGCTGAAAAGATTTTTAATTTTAAATCGATATTTTCTGTGGCAGCTTCTACAACCAATTGAGCAATAGATACGCCTATTTCTATATTAGTATCTGTGCAAATATTATTGAGGGTATTTGTTTTGTCTTGTTCTGTTATTATACCCTTACTAATTTGACGATCCAGATTATTGCCAATTGTAACCAAGGCTTTTTCTAATTGACTTTTCTGCAGATCAACAATCGTTACTTTAAAACCATTTTGCGCAAACACGTGTGCAATGCCATTTCCCATGGTACCTGCACCAATCACAGTTATATTTTGTAAAGCCATATTGGTAATTTATTTGAAAGCGAAATTATTTTTTTCTTTTAAAATCCCCTCTTTTCCAAGCACTGATGAAATCTGCCCATGCAGCAGGATTGAGTACATTCATTGGTGGAACCTGGCCAGCGTAATAATATTTATTGGTATTCTGCCTTATTTGATAATTCACTGCTTCTCTTCCATCGGCTGGCAAACTATTTAAAAGTATTCTTCTTGTAGCTTCATCCGTATTTTTTCTGGCAATTTCATAAGCATCATCAGGCAAACGATTGTTTAAAAAATCGCGCTCAAATTGTTCCCTGGTTGGTCTTGGTTTTAAGATAGTAGCAGGAAGATATGCTGTATCGCTAATGAGCAATTGTATTACACTATATTGGTTTTCCGCCAAATTTGCTGGAATGGTAATGGTATTGTTTTTAAATCCAACACTTGAAAAAGTAATTCTATCTCCTTTCATTACAGCAATAGAAAAAACTCCGTCATAACTGGTAATTGTTCCCCTTCCTTTCCCCTCTACAATAACACTGGCTGATGGAACTCCCCTTAAACTATCTGCGGTCATAATTACTCCATAAAGCTGAACGATTGAATCTCTATAAGGATTATTGTTTTCTTGCGCACGAAGCACCCCGAATGGTAAAATGGAGGCGAAAAATATGGAATAAATGAGTAATTTTTTCTTCATACGCGCATCAGCTCTAAAGGTGTAAATGTACAATTTTACTATCTTATCGGTTTAAAGTCCTGAATTCATAACAAAGTAAAGCCGTAGGAACTTAACTTTGCGCTTTCAATGCTTTTTTAACAAAAACTTTCGTGATGACAACCGACGATATACTCAAAGCCCTTAGCAATGTGCAGGAACCCGATTTGGGCAAAGATTTAGTGACTTTAAACATGGTAAAAGACATCGCTATAGATGGAAATAATGTGAGTTTTACCATTGTACTTACGACTCCAGCCTGTCCTATGAAAGACATGATGCAAAGGGCCAGTGAGAATGCCATTAAATTGTTGGTGAATAAAGCGGCAATTGTAACCGTTAATTTCACTGCAAATACTTCCAGTACCCGAAAAGATGACCAAAAAGTATTGGGAGGCGTAAAAAACATTATTGCTGTTGTTAGTGGTAAAGGTGGAGTGGGAAAAAGCACCATTTCAGCCAATCTCGCATTAGCATTAGCTGAAGGTGGGGCTTCTGTAGGATTAATGGATGCTGATATTTATGGACCTAGTGTTCCTATGATGTTTGGTGTTAGGGGAGAACGACCAATGATGAAGGATGTGAATGGAAAGGGAATGATTCTTCCATTGGATAAATTTGGGATTAAATTGATGAGTATAGGTTTATTGGTAGATGAAAAAAGTGCAGTTGTTTGGAGAGGTCCGATGGCGAGTAGCGCTATTCGTCAATTTGTGACCGATGTAGAATGGGGTGACTTGGATTATTTGGTAATTGATATGCCTCCTGGAACTGGAGATATTCACCTTACTTTAATGCAAACTGTGCCTGTAACTGGGGTTGTAATTGTAACCACGCCGCAAAATGTAGCATTGGCAGATGCCAAAAAAGCCATTGCGATGTTTGGGCAAGCCCAGATCAATGTGCCGATCATTGGGTTGATAGAAAACATGGCTTATTTTACTCCAGCGGAATTACCGGAAAATAAATATTTCTTATTTGGTAAAGAAGGCGGTAAAAAATTGGCTGAAGAATATGATCTTCCTTTTTTAGGTCAGATTCCTTTAGTACAGACGATTCGAGAAGGTGGAGATGAAGGTGTTCCAGCAATGGTAGGCAAGGATCCAATTAGCCAACAATCATTTAGGAATTTTACAGCAATGGCTGTTAGAAACATTGCAGTTAGAAACGCCAATATGCCTAAGACTCAATTAATTGAAGTAGTAGAATAATTAGCATGTATAATATTCCTTATTTCAAAGCCAACAAACAGGAAGATGTGATCGCTTTTATGAAAGCACATCCTTTTATTGTTTTATGTGGCGTTGGTAATGATGGTAAGCCTGTTGCAACACATTTGCCCGTGTTAGTGGAAACCAAAGACGAACGCTTGTATCTTAAAGCGCATATGATGCGCAAGCAAAATCATACCATAGCATTTGAAGCAAATCCCCATGCTTTGGCCATTTTTAATGGTGAACATAGTTATATCAGTGCACAATTGTATAATCAGCAAGATACAGCCAGCACCTGGAATTATGCAGCCGTTCATGCAAGTGGAACCATCCGATTTTTAGATGATGAAGGATTGTATGAATTACTGGTGAATCTGACCAATCATTTTGAGGGAAGCCCACATTCTCCTTCATCTGTTAAAGCAATGGATGAAGCATATGTTCGAGAGCATATGAAAGCAGTTGTTGCTTTTGAAATGGAGATCACCCATCTGCAACATGTTTTTAAATTGAGTCAGAATAAAACGGAAGAAGAAAAAGAAAGGATTATTCAACATCTTTCTGAAGGAGATATGGACCAACAAAAACTCTCACAGCAGATGAAGCATCAATAAAAAAGTCATGCATAAATACATTGTTTTACTCCTCCTTTTTTTTGCTTGTAAACCTATCTCTCAAACCAACAATTCTATGTCATCAGTTTCATTCGATTACCAAGGGCATCGAGGCTGCAGGGGTTTGATGCCGGAGAATACCATTCCGGCAATGCTAAAAGCCATTGATTTGGGTGTTACAACTTTAGAAACCGATGTTATCATTACCAAAGACAATCAGGTGATCCTTAGTCATGAGCCTTTTTTCAATCATGAAATTACCACAAAGCCAAATGGAGAATTTGTAACAGAGACTGAAGAAAAGTCGTTGAATATTTACCAGATGACTTACGAAGAAGTAAAACGATTTGATGTTGGGTTAAAACCGCATCCAAGATTTACTGATCAAACCAAGCTAGCTGTAGCAAAGCCCTTGCTTGCTGATATGATCGATGCTTCGGAAAGATATGCTAAGGCAAAGCATAAAGCTCCTGTTCACTATAACATTGAAACTAAAACACAAGTTGCTACCGATAATCAGTTTCACCCTGCACCTGCGGCATTTGTAGAGCTATTGGTGGCAGTAATTCAATCTAAAAAAATTACCGAAAGGGTTACCATTCAATCTTTTGATATCCGTACTTTACAATACTTGCATCAAAAATTTCCTTTGATTAAAACGGCTTTATTAATTGAAGATTTTGATAAAAAAACCTTCGACGAACAAATTACCCAATTAGGGTTTGTGCCGAGCATATACAGTCCACATTTTTCTTTGGTAAATAAAGAATTGATCGAAATTTGTCATAGAAAAAGTATTCAAATTATACCCTGGACTGTTAACGACCGATCAACTATTCAACAATTGAAAAACATGGGGGTAGATGGAATAATTTCTGATTTCCCTAATTTGTTTAATCAATAGTCATTCAAAGGAAGTTGTACCTTTACATAGATTTCTAGAAGAGCATGAAAAAAATTATTATTACACTAGACGGATTTTCTTCCTGTGGAAAAAGCACATTGGCTAAACAATTGGCTCGAAAGTTGAATTATGTGTTTATTGATAGTGGTGCAATGTATAGAGCTATTACTTTGTATTTCATGCGCAATCATATCAACTGGAATAATAATGATGAAGTACAGGTTGCATTGAAAGATATCAATTTAGATTTTGATTACAATGATTTAACTGGTTCTAGCGATATGTTGCTCAATGATGAAAATGTTGAATTGCTCATTAGAGATATGTTGGTAAGCGAGCATGTTAGTGAAGTAGCTGCAAATCAATATGTGCGTGAATTTGGAGTTGCACAGCAACAAAAATTAGGCACTCGAAAAGGAATTGTTATGGATGGGAGGGATATTGGCACCACCGTTTTTCCCAATGCGGAATTAAAAATTTTCGTTACAGCAGATCCTGCAGTTAGAGTAGAGCGTAGATTTAAAGAAATGTTTGAAAAGAATCCCCAAATTACTATTGAAGAAGTGAAGGACAATTTGGAAATGCGAGACTACCTAGACAGTAATCGTGAATTTAGTCCATTAAAAAAAGCAGAAGATGCCATTGTATTAGACAATAGCAATCTTACAAGAGAAGAACAGCTCAACATTGCATTGGAATGGGCGAATCAAAAAATGGTCGGGTAATTAAATCAATTGCTCTGAAATTTTGCCAGTAACCTTATTTTTCAGGATTAATTTTTTAGCACCATAATGGGTCATTTCTTCTTTTACTAAATAATGATCTGCATCGTATTCAGTTAAATGACTTTCTTTAGTAAGACCCGTTTTTCCTCTCCAAATATCTAATTGTACAGGCTCCCATAATTTGGTTTTTGCCGATTTATACGCTGCATCTAAAATGGCGTTTACTACATAGCCATCATAAAAAGTTTCTTTGGGTGCAATGCCTTTTTCTATAGCATTAAACATGTCCATAAACATATGATTATAGCCCAATTCATTGAGTTCATCTCCTACAGGAAATAACCAACCTGAATTGGATTCGGCTTTTTCTGCAATATAATCTCCGCCTTTGCCGGTAGTGAAGATGTCAAATCCCGTTCTTAAAAAACTGTTGATCCAGATAGTTCCTTCTGTACCCATTACTTCATCACGCAAATCGAGTCCACCTCTAAAAGTCCAGCTCACTTCAAACTGACCAATAGCGCCGTTTTCATACTTCACCAAGCCAATGGCATGGTCTTCTGCATCAATTGGTTTTACTTGAGTGTCTGCCCAGCACATCACTTCAATTGGCTTAATGTCTTTCCCTATATATGATCTGGAAATCTCAACACAATGACATCCCAAATCTAAAATACAACCTCCGCCAGCTTGCTCTATATCCCAAAACCATTCACTGTGTGGGCCAGGATGGGTTTCTCTTGATTTTGCCCAAAGAATTCTGCCTAATGCACCATTTTGAACTGATTCATTTGCTTTGATGAATTTAGGAGTGTATACCAGATCTTCTAAGTATCCATTAAAAATACCAGCAGCTTCTACTGCTTCTAACATGCGTTTTGCTTCAGCAGCATTGCGCCCCAAGGGCTTGGTAGTGATTACCGCTTTCTTGTGTTTGCAGCAAAGCATAACTGCTTCTTCATGCAAATTATTTGGCAATGCAATACATACCATATCAACATCAACTCTTGCAATGGATTCTTCCATATTGGTGGTCCAATGATGGCATTGATAATCGTCTGCAAATTTTTTGGCGCTTTCTTCTCTGCGCGAATAGATGCTTACTATTACATCTTTACTTCTATAACCTTGAATAGAGTCTGCATAAAATCTTCCGATAAAACCGGAACCTAACATGGCGATGCGTTGCATAGAGAATGATGAATTATGAGATAAGAATTAAGAATTAAGAATTATGAGATAAGAGATAAGAGTGATGAGATACTTTTATTTCTTATTATTTATTGGTTATTGCGATATTGGCGTGGGTTCTTTTTTCTCTTTGAAGAAAATAATGAAGAACACTAATACGGCTACAGCAATATAAGCAGGAGTCATCCAAATGCCTTGCCAATTATGTGCTGTTTCAGAAGTCTTCTGTGCATTCACTATATATCCTGAAAAGCTTGTTCCTATTACCATTCCCAAGCCATAAGTAGCAAAAGTAAATAAACCTTGTGCGGCATTCTTTATTTTTTCCCCTGCTTTTTTCTCTGTGTACATATAACCTGTTACAAAGAAGAAGTCATAACATATGCCGTGTAAAATAATACCTGCATATAACATCCATGAAGAGCTTTCTACATTTCCATAAGCAAAGAAAACATAACGTAAAATCCAAGCCGTCATCCCGAATATCAACATGTTTTTTACGCCAGCCCTATTGAATAAAAAAGGAATGGCTAAAATAAATACCGCTTCAGATACCTGACCCAAGGTCATTTTACTGGCTGCATTAGGGAACCCTATTTCATTTAAAAATGGATTAGCAAATCCATAATAAAAAGAGAGTGGAATGCAAATTAAAATAGCTGCAATAAAAAATACGAGGAATGATTTTTCTTTCAATAAAACAAATGCTTCAGTTCCAATGGCAGAAGATGCATCTG
Source organism: Sphingobacteriia bacterium (assembly GCA_004294465.1). Taxonomy (GTDB): domain Bacteria; phylum Bacteroidota; class Bacteroidia; order Chitinophagales; family Chitinophagaceae; genus Sediminibacterium. The sequence continues at coordinate 7,619 of REAV01000030.1, forward strand.
CTGTTTTTCCTTCGGAGGTGTATTGGGTAATACAAAACTAAAAAGCCCAAGCCCCAAAGAAACTGCTGCAGCAATATAAAATGTATTGGCAGATTTTTCTATGCCCATTTGTCCAATACAAAGGCCAGCAACAATCCATCCGATGGTGCCAAAAACCCTGATCCAAGGGAATTGCTTTCCTGGGTCGGTCATTTGAGAAAATGCTACACTATTACTCAATGCAATAGTGGGCATGTATAGTAAAGAGTACAATAAAACTATCCAATAAAAAGTAGTGCTGCTTTCAAAAATACCTAAATCTTGGG
>REAV01000031.1 GCA_004294465.1 Sphingobacteriia bacterium
TTTGGATCCTGGGTAACATTTCACAAACAAATCAAAGACAATAGCGCCGATGAATTGATGGGCATTGCTTATGATAGTGGCATTAATTTTTTCGACAATGCAGAAGTATATGCATTGGGAGAAAGTGAAAAAATGATGGGCAGAGTATTAAAAGAAAAAAACTGGGACAGAACTTCTTATGTACTTTCTTCCAAAGCATTTTTTGGTTGGAGAGGAAAAAACAATAAACCCAATCAAACGGGCTTAAGTCGCAAACACCTTACAGAAGCTTGTCATGAAGCTTTACAACGCTTACAAACCGATTATTTGGATTTATATTTCTGCCATCGCCCCGATAAAGCAGTACCTATAGAAGAAGTAGTGCAAACCATGAATACTTTGATTCAACAGGGTAAGATTTTGTACTGGGGAACCAGTGAATGGAGTGGTGTAGAAATTATGGAAGCACATAGAGTTGCTCAATCTTATCGTTTGATCGGACCTTCAGTAGAACAACCGCAATACAATTTATTCGAAAGAGAGAAACTGGAGAACGATTATTTGCAGGTATTTAAAAATGTGGGCTTAGGTACCACCATTTGGAGTCCATTGGCATCAGGATTATTAACTGGAAAATACAATAATGGCATTCCAGCCGATAGCCGTTTGGCCGTCGAAGGATTCGATTGGTTAAAAGAGCGTACCTATGTAGAAGCTAAAATTGAAAAAGTAAAACAATTGCAAGCCCTTGCCAATGATTTAGGGGTTTCTTTAGCTGCTTTAAGTATTGCTTGGTGCATCAAAAATCCGAATGTAACCACCGCTATTTTAGGAGCCACTAAAAAAGAACAATTAGTCGACAATTTAAAAGCCTTAGATGCTTTAGCCCTGATTACTCCTGAAATAACCCAAAAAATAGAAGAAATCATGCAAAACAAGCCCGTTTTAGCTGATTTTTAATGAATAACACCGATTTATTAGAAGGCAGGATTAATCTCCTGCCTTTTTAGTATCTCCCCCTATAGAAAAATAGTCCTATCTTTTTTCCAACCTTTATTAAAACCCATACTCTTATATAAGAAGACTGATTGGAACAGGTATTAACCATACAAACGGCTGTTGTAAAAAAGGCCTGCAAAGGAGATGCAGCGGCCAGGGCTTGGTTATACGAACAATATTCAAAGGCAATGTTCAATATCTGCACCAGAATGGCTTCCAACCGCAACGATGCGGAAGATCTTTTACAGGATGCTTTTATTATTGCATTCAATAAATTACATCAACTGAAGGAAGCCGAACAATTTGGTGGCTGGCTAAAGAGAATTGTAGTGAATGAATGTATCCGATACACTAAGAAGTCGATTGTTTTACATGATCTGGAAGACAATAATGTAGATCAAATTGCAGAAGATGCAACAGAATGGTGGAAAACAGTCGACATGAAAGTGGTGCACCGGGAAATTAAAAACCTTCCTGAAGGATGTAAACAGGTTTTTACTTTATATGTGGTAGAAGATTATTCTCATAAAGAAATTGCATTTGAATTGGGAATTAGCGAATCAACCAGTAAAAGTCAATACCATCGAGCAAAAAAATTATTAAAAGAAAGCATCAATCAATATTTAGCAATACATGGATGAGTTTAAAAAATATATTCAAAACAACAAAGAACAACTGGACGAAGACATGCCTTCTCCAGGGGTTTGGAATAATATTGAACAGGGAATAACCCCCGTTAAAAGTTCGGTTCCAGTTGTTACAATGATTCGCTGGGCTGTTGCTGCATGTGTTATTGCATTAGCTGGCATTGGATCTTGGTATTTATTGACTTCACAAAAACCTTCAGCAGTAGCGCCTACCACAATTGCTAAAACTATTGCAAAACCAACAATTGCAGTTCCGAATCAACCCGATTCTACTTTAAAAAATAATGAAGTTGCAAAAAGTTTTGAGCCAGTAATTATTGCTAGTAATACAAATAAAAAACAACCATCATCTATTGATAAAATAAATACCGGTTCTGTAAAAACAAATTCAGCAAATAAACCAGCAAATGATCCTGCATATACGGCTTTATTAAACAATGTTGAAGCCAGTTTTACGCAAGTAATAAATTTACAAAAAGCGAGAATCAGCACCTATCCGATGTTTGCAGAAAGTGCAGATTATTTCAAAGATTTTAATATTCAAATCAAACAAATGGAGAAAGAAGAGAAGAACATTAAGTCAACCATTTCCAGACGTGGAATCAGTAATGATTTATTGGATCAGCTCATCAATCTCTATCAACAAAAACTAACTATTCTGAAACAGCTGCAGCTGGAGATGAATAAAACCAACAATCGATTTAAACAAAACCGCGGACCAGTGGATACTACCCGCACTTATTTCTTAAGTATTTAAATAAAGTATATGAACAAGAGAAACCCTTTTCTACAAGCAGCCGCAACTATTCTTGCACTTGCAATGATGGTTCAGGTATCTGCACAAACAATTTCTGCTACTGCACCTAAGGCAGCTAATCAAAGACAAAAGTCTGCTGCTATCGAAAGTCAACAAGCTGCCCAACAGATGAAAATATTGGCTGAGATGGATGCAAAAAATGCTCAAACCATTCGCGGAAATCTAGGCGCATTGGCTGCAATGCCTCCGATGCCCCCAATGCCTGCAATGGCACCTTTGGCTGAATTGGCAGAATTTCCGGAAAGAATGGAAATGCCTGAATTGCGTGAGCTGGCAGAATTAAATGGAGTTACATATTTCAATGGTAAAAATTTTACCAATGTAGATGATTTAAAATCCAAAGAAGTTTCGCAAGAAATTTCAACCTCTAAATCTCCAGATATTTATATCGATAATTCATCTCGTGGTATGGTAGTGAAAATTTGGGATCAGCCTAAAGTAAAAATAACAACAACTGTTTTTTATGAAGGTGATGGTAAACTATCTGATGAAGAATGGTTAGAAAAATTGAATCTTTCTTTAAGGATGTTAGGCTCATCTGTTAAAATAAAATCTGGAAGTATTGGTGGAGGAAGTTATACTACTACTTCAGGAACTTACGCATGGAGCGGAGGAAGTAATACCAATGGTGTAGCGGTTTTCAACGGAAATGGTCAAAATATTGGCACTAAATCAAATATCAAAAGAGTGGTTACAGTATATGTGCCTGCTGGTAGCAAATTAGACATCGAAAGCAAATATGCCGATGTGCAATTAACTGGTGCTTTTACCGATGCGAACATAGATTTGACTAATGGCAATCTCGATGCAGAAAACATCAACAAACTTCAATTACGTTCTAAGTATTCCAATGTTACTTTAGACAATGTTGTAACTGCTGAAATTGATTTTATCAATGGCAGATTCACTGCAAAGAATATTGATGATGCAGATATCGATACAAAATATTCAACCATTGAAATGGGCAATGTGAAAAAAATAGTTTTCCGAAGCACCAATGATGAATATGAAATGGAAGAAGTAGGTGAAATTCGTGGAAGAAAAAATTATGGCAATCTTAGAATTACCAAATTGAATGGCTCATTGGAATTAGATGGCACTAATGCAGATGTGAAAGTTAGAAATGTAGGCCCGAATCTTAGCATGGTAAAAATTGACAATAAATATGCAGATATCCGCCTTCCGCTTCGCAATAACAAAAGCTATTCAATTAATTATGTAGGATCATATAGTACCGTATACGGGAATTTCGAAAAATTACCTTTGAAAGAAGAGCCAAAACCATTATTGAAAGACAAGGAAGATAAATTGGCTGAAGAAATCAGATCTATTAATCGTTCTGTAATGAGGGCTTCTGGTGCTGAAGAGAATAATAGTTCACGTTTTTCTGCCCTTGTTGGCGACGGTAAAGCTTTAAAAATTAATATGAACTGTCAAAATTGTACAGTCGACTTTAAATAAGATACATCAGCCGATTTTTCTCATGTAAATAAATTATCGGTACCGTACCCCGTTTCTACGGGGTACTTTTTTGTGTAGATATCCCTTAACTTTGAGCTATGACACATATCTATACCATTCTTTGTATAGTAGGCACATTGCTATTTATCGGATTTTTTGCTGGTTATGAAATAGCATTTGTAACTGCCAACCGATTAACGATCGAGCTGAAAAAAAAGCAAGGAAAAAAAAGCGGCACTATACTGGCTCGCTTTATGGAATTTCCTGCCAGATTCATTGGCACTTGTTTAATTGGACTAAATGTTTTTTTGGTTATTTATGGTTTGCTCTTCGATGAGCTATTGCAAATGGGTATTTGGAACCCTTTAAAACTAGAAAACGAATATTTAAAATTAGCATTTGACACATTCCTTTCTACCATAGTAGTATTGATTGTTGGCGAATTCTTACCCAAAGCCATTTTCAGGGCAAAAAATGATACCCTGTTAACGTTCTTTGCTCCTTTAGCCAACTTCTTTCACAACTTATTTCTGCCTTTAACCGACTTTTTTGTAAACATGTCTCAATGGATTTTGAAATATGTATTTAATGTTAGAGTGAACAATAGAAATGAAGTTTTTACTAAAGTAGACTTAGAACATTTTTTTCAGCAAACAAAGGAACAAGACGAAGAAACCCAGGAACTTAATACGGAATTATTTGAAAACGCTTTGAGTCTGCCAACCATTAAAATCAGGCAGTGCCTGGTTCCTAGAACAGAAATTGTTGCTCTAGAAATCAATGCAAGCATAGATGAAGCCAGAACAGAGTTTATCAGTACCAAATTGAGTAAACTATTGGTTTACGAAGAAAGCATCGATAATATCGTTGGATATATTCATCAATTAGATTTATTCGACAGACCGTCGAATGTAAAAGAAATGTTACATCCGATTATTGCGGTACCTGAAAGCATGAGTGCCACAGACCTCATCAACAAATTCTCCAAAGAGCGAAAAAGTATTGCTTGGGTAGTAGACGAATTTGGCGGAACTGCAGGTATTGTAACAATGGAAGATGTATTGGAAGAGATTTTTGGTGAAATTCATGATGAATATGATGTGGAGGAATTTGTAGAAAAACAGCTGGCAGAAGACGAATTCATTTTAAGCGGAAGGCTGGAATTAGACTACTTGAATGAAAAATACAATTTAGAGCTTCCTGCCGGTGAATCTGAAACCTTGAGTGGATATATTATTAATGAACATGAGACTATTCCCAAACAGAAGGAAACCATTATCATCAATAATTTTAAGTTTGATATTCTTACAGTGAGCGATACCCGTATTGAAATGGTTAAATTGAAGGTTTTACGATAAATCTTCCCTTCCATATCCCTAACTTTGCGCCCTAGCTTAGAAATTGCATTATGGCATTATTCAACAGATCAGCCGGTGAAGGAAAAGAAGAGATGACATTTATAGACCATCTCGAAGAGTTGCGCTCTCATATTATCCGATCAGTATTAGCCATTTTGGTAGGAGCCATTTTTATTTTTATTTACCGAAACTGGATCTTCGATCATATCATAATTGGCCCAATTAATAAAGACTTTATAAGTTATAAGGCGCTTTGCGATTTTAGTCATTGGGCACATATGGGAGATGCGCTATGTATGCCTCCAGTTCAAGTAACTATGCAGAGTACCACTTTTGGTGGTCAATTTTTAAGCAGCATTACCATGGCTTTTGTAGGGGGTATTATCATAGCCTTCCCCTTTATTTTTTGGGAGTTCTGGCGTTTTGTAAAACCTGCTTTAAAAGAAAATGAATTAAAGAATACTCGATTTGTGATTTTTTGGGTTTCCTTTTTCTTCTTTACTGGCGCTGCTTTCGGGTATTTTTTATTAGGCCCTTTTACATTTAATTTTTTGGCTGGCTTTCAATTAGGTACCGAAAACATGATTGTTACCCGACCTACTTTTGCCGACTATTTGGATAATCTTACAAATATTATTTTAGGTTGTGGATTGGCATTTGAATTACCAGTGTTGTCATTCATATTAACTAAAATAGGATTAGTTACTCCTGGTTTTTTAAGAACAACACGTAAATATGCCGTTGTAATCATATTGATTGTGGCAGCTTTCATTACACCAAGCCCGGATTGGATGAGTCAGTTAATTGTTTTCATTCCATTATGGTTATTGTATGAATTAAGTATCTTGGTATCTGCGAGGGTGTATAAACAAGATAAGGAAGAAGAAGATAAAGAATGGGATTGAAAGATATGAGAGATGAGATAAAAGATAAGAGATACGACATATAGTTTTAGAATATTGAATTTAGAGTTATGAGTTATGTATTTAATGCTGCTTTGCCGATTGCGATTGGCTGCGACCATGCCGGATTAGAATATAAAAACGCATTGGTAAAAAAGCTAAATGATAAAGGCTATACTGTTACCGATTTTGGTACCTATTCTGCCGATTCGGTTGATTATCCCGACTTTGCTCACCCAACTGCAACGGCTGTAGAAAAAGGAGAAGCAGCTTTTGGAATACTTCTTTGTGGTTCTGCCAATGGGGTGGCCATTACTGCCAATAAACACCAGGGTATTCGCGCTGGATTATGCTGGCAGAATGATGTTGCTCAATTAATTCGTCAGCACAATGATGCCAATATGATATGTATTCCTGCTCGCTTTGTAGCACTTGCTTTAGCAGAACAAATGTTGGATATATTTATGAATACATCTTTTGAAGGTGGCCGACACGCAACTCGTGTTGGAAAAATTGCTTGTAACTAAAACAACTACTTATGATGAAAAAATGGTTAGTGGCATCATTACTGTGTATTACAGTTTTTGCCAATGCTCAAAAAGAAAGCCCGGCAGTGAAATATGCTGAAGTAATTACCCCTCAGTCTATGAAAGACAAACTAACCATTTTAGCCGGAGCCGAAATGGAGGGAAGAGAAACCGGGATGCCAGGAGAAAGAAGAGCTGCTGCTTTTATTGAAAACCATTTCAGAAATATTGGATTGAAACCAGGAAATGGCACAAGCTATCAGCAGTATTTTAATGTTTACCAAGATGAATTAGCAAGTATTGAATTGAGGGTAAATGGAAAATTATATAATTGGGATAAAGATTATATGATGTCTTTACAATCTATTTCGAATGGTAAGAATAGTTCCAATGAATTAATATTTGTCGGATTTGGAATGGTAGACAAAGCGGCGGCTATAGATGATTATGCAGGCTTAGACGTAAAAGGAAAAATAGTAATGATCTTAGACGGAGCCCCTGCAGGATATAAAGCTCCAGCGGTTGTTGCAGGATCAAGAACTCCTAGCCCTAGTTCTGGAGCTGCAAAAGCTGCTTCAGCCAGAAATGCTGGTGCAATTGGGATCGTTTTGGTTTCAAAAGACTTTCCTCGTAAAACAGCAACTCCTACAAAAGGCAATATTTATATGAATAAGCCTACAAGTGCTCCTTTTATGATGGTGACAGTTTCTGAAGAAGTTGCTTCTGCATTAACAGGAAGAACAACTAAACTTTCTAGCGATGCTTTAGCTGCATTAACCAAAGGAAAATACGTTTCCGAATTAAGTATTACAGCAGATAAAAAATCTACTACACTTCAAACCAGCAATGTAATTGGAATTATAGAAGGAACAGACAAAAAAGACGAGTATGTTTTTATGACCGGACACCATGATCATTTAGGTAAAAGAGGTGATGTAATTTATTATGGAGCAGATGATGATGGTTCTGGAACAGTAGGTGTAATGCAAATGGCAGAAGCTTTTGCTGCTGCTGCTAAAAAAGGAAATAAGCCTCGCAGAACATTGGTATTTATGACTGTAACCGGAGAAGAAAAAGGTCTTTGGGGTTCTCAATACTATTCAGACAATCCAATATTTCCATTAGATAAAACCTCTGTTGATTTAAACACAGATATG
>REAV01000104.1 GCA_004294465.1 Sphingobacteriia bacterium
TCATTTTCTAAAAAAGGGATGGTATATTTTAGGGGATGGAGTTAAAGAATTTGAAGCAAATTTTGCAGCCTATCATCAAATGAAATTTTGTGTTGGAGTGGCCAACGGATTAGATGCTTTAACCCTATCATTGATTGCTTTAGATCTGCCCAAAGGGTCAGAAGTAATAGTTCCTTCTAATACTTATATAGCGTCTATTTTAGGAATTATTCATGCCGGACATATTCCAATATTAGTGGAACCAGCTATTAATACATATAATATCGATCCTTTAAAAATTGGCGAAGCATTAAGTCCAAAAACAAAAGCCATCCTGGTGGTGCACCTGTATGGTAAATGCTGTGAAATGGATCCTATAACAGCGATAGCTCAAGAAAATAATCTTCATATTATTGAGGATTGCGCACAAGCTCATGGTGCAAAGTATAAAGGTAAATTGGCTGGAACATTTGGAACAATGAGCGGATTCAGTTTTTATCCAAGTAAAAATTTAGGTGCCCTCGGTGATGCTGGGGCTATACTCACCAATAATGATCAACACAGCGATAGCCTTTTGAAATTGAGGAACTATGGTTCTCAAAAAAAATATTATAATGACTTGGTAGGCTTTAACAGCCGTTTAGATGAATTACAGGCTTTGTTTCTAAATATTAAGTTGACTTACTTAGATGAAATCAATAGTCAAAAAAGGAGATTTGCTCAGTTGTATTTAGACAATTTGAAGGAAGATTTTATTTTGCCTGTGGTAGACCCGGACTTTTACGATGTATATCATATTTTCAATATACGTCACCCGAAAAGGGATGAACTAAAAGCTTATCTATTTGGGAAAGGGATTGGGTCAGAAATTCATTATCCGGTTTCTCCCAATCATCAAAAAGCACTCAATGGACTAATTAAGGAGCAATCTTTCCCTATTTCTGAAGAAATTCATGCAACTACCCTTAGTTTGCCTTGTTCCAGCTGTCATTCGGAATCGGATATTGCTCAAGTAATTGAAGCATTAAATGGTTTTTAACCCATGATTGCATCTCATATCTCATAATTTGTATCTCAAATCTCAAATTTCTTCTCTTATAATTCATAATTCTTCTCTCATAATTCATAATTTATAATTCTTTCCCTTACCTTTGCCGCCCCAAAAGTTCTTTTTCGAAAGGGCGATTGAATTTGGGAGTCACGAGTAAAATCGGGACGCTATTACCAATTAAATCAAATAAAATGGCAAAAGAAATCTCAGGCTTTGTGAAGCTGCAGGTAAAAGGTGGTCAAGCCAATCCTGCGCCTCCAGTGGGCCCAGCACTCGGTTCTAAGGGTGTTAACATTATGGAGTTCTGTAAGCAGTTTAATGCTAGAACTCAAGACAAAATGGGAAAAGTTGTTCCTGTTTTAATTACTGTTTATTCTGATAAGTCTTTCGACTTTATCATTAAAACAGCTCCTGCTGCAGTTCAATTAATGGAAGCTGCAAAAATTCAAAAAGGTTCTAAAGAGAGCAATCGTGTTAAAGTAGGTAAAGTAAGTTGGGATCAAGTTGAAGCAATAGCTAAAGACAAGATGGCCGATTTAAATGCGTTTACTTTAAATAGCGCTATGAGCATGGTAGCCGGTACTGCACGCAGTATGGGATTAACTGTTGATGGAAAAGCCCCTTGGGAAAACTAATTTATTCACCTAATTAACAAAAGAAAAATGTCACTTACTAAAAAAAGAAAAGTAGCAGTTACTAAGGTGGATAAGTCAAAGGTTTATTCCCTTAAAGAAGCATCTGCTCTTGTAAAAGAAATTAACTGTACCAAATTTGATAGCTCTGTAGATTTACATATCCGTTTGGGTGTAGATCCTAAAAAAGCAGA
>REAV01000105.1 GCA_004294465.1 Sphingobacteriia bacterium
GTAATTGATCGCATCAAATCACATTTCACCATTCATTGCGATAGCAGTTTGATGGCAGAAAATATGTATTCTATGCACAAACATGATCTCAAATCATTTATCAGGAATACTACCCATTGGCATCGTCTTGCACAATATGGTTTAGAAAAAGACTTAGAATATTGCGTAACGCCCGATCAGGCCAATATTTTGCCATTTTATCAAAATGGAGACCTAATTGTTGGATAAAACTTCAATTAACAAACATTTCATCCACAAAACGATTAAAAGGCTTCAATTATCGGCCTAGTTTCCTTTACTTTTGCAAATTGGTCTTTTTCGACTGATTGAACCTATGGCACTACCGTATTTAGTTAAACATATATATAACAACGCTACAGAAGAAGTAATTCGAAGAGGGAAAAAAATTCATGCATTAGGAAATGTAGAGTTGATTGAGCATGATGATCTTTTGGGCAATATTGTATTTCGTGTAAAAGATGATGGGTATGCTACATTTTATAAAGTTCATATTACCCAATTCAAAGACCCTAAAACACTATCACTTCGTTGTACATGTCCTTATAATTTATCTGAAGTTTGCAGGCACAAAGCTGGCGCTCTTTTTCATCTCCAAGATATGTTGGATAAAAACCTATTAGGAGATAAGGAAACATTATACGACCAAAAGCATACAGTAGTTAAAATAAAACTACTTGATCTGAAACTTTTCAGAATGCTTACTTCCACAGAAACATTCGAAAAAGCACAAGAATATATTCGCACCAATACAGCTAACTTATTGGAAGCTAAAAATGAAAGAGTTGTTGCAGAGGTGGATTATGAAGGGGAGAAATTCAGAGTAGTATTGCAAAAAAATGAGGAAAGGAATTTCGATACAAGTTGTACCTGCAGTAGCGAAACGGATCATCCATTATGTATTCATAAAGCCATCGTTTTTCATCAGTTATTAAAAAATCACGGACCTGCCTATTTCGATAGCATTCGTAATTGGGATAAAGAGAAGAATAAGTTATTGGCATTATACGGGTATTCGCTGGATGAAGATTTAACCAATAAGTTTGAGTTCACCTATACCGACGGGAAACCCTTCTTGCGTGTATTAGATACTTCCATTAAAAGAGTTAGTCTAAACCCTACAACCGATTTTAAACCAAAATTGGCTGAAACGATGGTAACAGCTGCGGACACTTTTGATGAACCTATAGCCGCAACAATGAAAATGGGTCTTGTTATAACTACCCAACAATTGCAATACCCTTATTTACAATTTGAAGCAGTTCAAGCAGAAGCAGATGATTCCAACACAAAATATGTAACAAAAACAGTTAAGCTAGACCTCACTAAATTTATCAATACTGAAGTGTTTTCGGAAGACGATAAAATGTTGCTTCAGCAGTTGAGAAAATTAATGCCTTCTGAAGTGAGTAGGTATTTGAATAGGAATTCTCCTTTCAGCGGAATTTGGGAAAATATCATTCAACAACATGATGATGAATTACCTGAAGAAACCAGGCATTTGATCAATGAGTACCTGCATCCCAAGTTCAAAAAAATTATTACAGAATTAAACACTAGTCCTTTTGTTTTTTACTTGCCCGATAATAAAACATTCACCACCGCAAATCTAGAACAGGCAAGCTTTTCGGACTATTTCATTAGCCCTGAGTTTGAAATTAGTTATATCAATAATCAATATATAGTTGATTGTAGAATTAAACTGCCATTGGCCGATTTGAATATTACAGAAAATGGGTCCAGTTCTCATTTTTTGTTTCAATACCTTCAGCAATTCTTTATTTGGAGAAAGGCGGAAGATATTTTGCTGGTAGAAAAATTTCTTCCTTC
>REAV01000106.1 GCA_004294465.1 Sphingobacteriia bacterium
TTGCCTGCGCCGCCGCCAGCAGTTTGGTTAGTAAAAGAGTAGCCCGCAGGTAGAGTAAATTGTACACGGTAGCTGGTGCCGCCTACTGCTGGTGCAATATTAGCAAACTGATAATAACCAAAAGCATCACTAATAGTAGTTTGTAATGGGTTACCAGCATTATCTAAAAGGGTAGCACTAATATTAGCCATACCTGGTTCATTCGTATCTTGTATGCCATCTCTGTCTAAATCGTTCCAAATTCCTTGATTATACAATACTGTTGAGAACCTTTTAGAGGCTTCCGGATCTTCATAAGAGCCACTGCCTGTATAAAGATGGATATGATGGCTGGCGCGAATCTTTTCTAAATACCATGGATCACTTAAGTTAGGAACATAGTGTTCTGGGCTATTAAAATACACCTGATCATCCCAAAAACCATCTGTGTATTCAGTTAAATTATAAACCCCACTCATACTTATTGCGCCATTAATAATATCCGGGCGTTTTAAAAATAAATTCATCGCATGCAAAGCACCAAAACTGGCTCCACAAGTATAGATCATTGTTTCACTACTCGTATTGGTTCTAATAAATGGAATCACTTCATTAAAAACATACTCGTTGAATTGGTTATGACGAATGGCTTTATGTTCAGGAATCATTTGCTTGTTCATCCAGCTTTCTTTATTCATGCTGTCGATACTAAATACCCGAATTTTTCCAGCATCAATTAATGGAGCCAATGCATCGAGCATCTGAAAACGTTCATATTCCAAATAATCAGCTGCCGCTGTTGGAATTAACAATACTACAAATCCATAATGTCCATAAGAAACAATGGGCATTTCTTTATCCAGTGCAGGACTATACCAAGATGATAACTCTCTTTTCATAATTCAATTTTAATATTGCATTCAATTTAATACTTCGCAATAGTGCGTATTAATCAATACATGTTTTTTTAATTTCTTTCCAAAGATCTCTAAAGCATTGGGCCGCATAACTGCTTGCAGCAAAGGTTTCGAGCGGCGCTTCATTCACACCCATTTTTTCTACATCACTTAAATAAGGAATATAATTTTTAAAGAATAACTTGTCTTTATAAAATTCATTGATTACTTCGTGGTGTAAATTTTTACGGTGATCAACCATGCTAAAAAAGCATTTCAATTTACTGATGTCCACTTCATTTTCTTTACAATAAGCCAATACCGATTCAAATGATCGTATAGACAATGTAGTAGGAATATTGGGCATTAAAATCCAGTCAGCTCCATAAAAAATAGCATCGTGCAAAAATGAAATTCCCGGAGGGCAATCTAAAAAAACAATATCATATTCTTTTTTTACTGAAGAAAGTATACTTGCTATTTTCTTCTTCGACTGTTTCATTTCATTAAGCAGTACATCTGCGTGTCGAGCAGATAAATCGGCAGGGATAATATCTAAATTTTCATAATCGGAATGTTGAATGGCTTCAGTTAATCCGATTTCGCTATTCAATATTTTTTTTGCCTCATTTTTAATGGCTGAATGAACACCTAAATAAAAAGAAGATGATCCTTGGGGGTCTAAATCCCAAACCAATGTTTTATACCCTTCTGTTGCAGCCAAATAGGCCAAGTTAATGGTGGCAGCTGTTTTACCTACTCCACCTTTTAAATTGTACAATGCTATGGTAACCATGGAAACTATTTTCGTGAAAAGAAAGATAGCAAAATTACAATAAGGCGCCCAATAAAAGGCAACCTAAAACAATAATTGGTGCGGGAATATGGTTGAGTTTGAGCAAAACAAAGGTGATTATTACAATAAAAATATCCCAAATGGCAGTAGACCAATTTCCTTCAAATAATGGAAAG
>REAV01000124.1 GCA_004294465.1 Sphingobacteriia bacterium
TTAGCAGAACGCTTCATCAAAATCAACAATGGACATAAGAAGTTTATAATCAAATTGAAGAAGAAAATTCCTTTATACGGACCTTGAACACGGTGTTTGAAATAAACAGTCTCTTCTGGAATGTTGGCATACCAGATCAACATGTACTGAGAGAACCATAAATAAGTCCAGAAGATAGAGAAGGCAAACATGAACTTTCCAATATCATGTAAATGCTCTTGACTCGTCAATTCCATGTATCCTTTATTCTTTAAGTAGATCAACCATAGGGCCAATAAAGACATACCTGCAACAAATGAACTTGCAAAAGTATACCAGCTATACATGGTAGAATACCAATGTGCATCGATACTCATCATCCATAACCAAGGAATAGTAGAACCTACCGTTAAACCAAACCATACAGTGAACATCGCAGCTCTTACAGTTCCTCTTAAAATAAATTTCTCACTGGTTTCCTTATTCATTGCAGCTTCATCAGCTTCTCTGCTCAACTGACGAATTCTCCAACCTAAGAAACTCCACAAACCAATTGTAGCGGTGGTCCAGATAACAAAAAATGTAGGGTTTAAAAATCCAACTTTTCCTTTTAAAATAGGATCAATGGAAACAGCTTCAGAATCTAACCAATGATAGATATGGTGCTTGTGTCCGAAAATGATGTACATCAAAACCGCAAAAGTGATGGAACCAAAAATAGGCACCATCGCAGAAATAGCTTCTGGAATTCTGCGGAAACTCGTAGTGAAACCAGCTTGAGCTAAAGTAGTTACACAAATAAAGAACATACTGGCATTGCAGATCAATGTCCAGAAAATACTGTTATACATTAATGTACCCCAGAAATGAACCTGTTCGTGCTCGTCGGAACTAAATCCTTTAGTGAACATTCCATATAATAATGCAACCAATCCAACACCTATTAGGGCATAGGACCAGGTTTTCATTTTTCCGGGAATTTCAAATTGTGTTCTTAAAGATGCCATTGTTACTCTTTTAGTTCAGTTATACTGATTTGCTTAAATTATTTTGCTGCTGTTGCTGCTGCTACTGGAGCTGCTGCTGGTGCCGCTTTTTTTCCTTGTTGTTGTTTAGATTTAATATAGGCGATTACCATCCAACGTTGTTTTCTGCTCAATTGAGAAGCATAAGAACCCATTAAATTTTTACCGTACGTTAATGAATAAAACATTTGTCCATCAGGCATTACGGATACAATTGGATCGCCAATTAAATTTTTTGGCTGAGCAGGATAAGGACCAGTTCCATCTTTGTAGATAGGGCCATTTCCTTTCAAATCAGAACCATGACAAATACCGCAATTCACTAAATACAAACGCTCCGCTTCCTCATTTTGAGTAGTTGATAAAGAATCGCAAGGATTTTTTACCAATTTAGATGCGGTATAATTGGTAGTGTCACCAGCTGCATCTTTAGCAATATGAAATGGCATTTCTTCTTCACGAGAAATAGTACCAGCTACAGGCATACTTGTGTAGTTAATTCCTTTTTCTGCTAAGTTGCTATGATCGGCATAAGACTCATAGGCTCTGCTATATGCCATATCGGGCATATAGATACTGCCGGGCTTGCGCTTAACATCGCTGCAAGCTGCTAAAAGAACAACTGCAGTTAAACAAGCAATGATGGATGTATTCTTCATAATTCTATTCATTCAATGTTTCTATATAAATTAAGCAGCAACTATTTGTTTGTTTTCAAATCTCATTTCATCTTTATCGTAACTGCCAATCCACCAGCCATCTTCTGCAATTTGAACATCGGTTTCAACAGCTCCGTTGTTTTGTAAGAATGATTTAAGATCGTCTACATTGGTTTTATCGGTACACTCAATGACCATTACAAATAGATCATCGGTAGCACGAGCATGAAAATGATGCTTCTTTACAAATGGAGCTAATTGACATAAGTAGCAAAAAGTAAGTACCATTCCTACAGCTGCAAACAATACAGTTAACTCGAATATGATTGGAATCCAAGCTGGTAAGGCAAAATGTGGCTTACCACCAATATTCAAAGGCCAGTCTTTTGTAAAGATCCAACTGATGCAACTGATTGCTGTAGATGTTCCAGTAATACCATAGATAAAACCAGCTGTATGTAAGCTTGTTTCTCTTAGACCCATTGCATGATCCAATCCATGCACTGCAAAAGGAGTATATACATCGTGGATTTTAAATCCAGCAGTACGTACTTTTTTAACAGCAGGAAACAATACTGCTTCATCATCAAAACAACCAACTACGAATTTCTTTTTTGCCATATTTTTATTTTTGTCTGCGATTATTCTCATTACGCAGTAAACAATATTTCAAACCAACTCTTATCTTTTATCTCTTATCTTTTATCTCTTATCTTTTATCTCTTATCTTTTATCTTTTATCTTTCTAATGAGCATGCTCATGTACGAACTCTTCTAATTTCTGCTCCTCTATATTACCCATTTGATTTTTATACCCTTCACCCGTTGTTTTCAATACATACTTGATTTCCGCTACTGCAATTACTGGGAAGTATTTTGCAAATAAGAAGAAGCAAGTAAAGAACAATCCAAATGTTCCTGCATAGAAACCAATCTCATAAATAGATGGGCTATAATAAACAGACCAGCTACTTGGTAAATAATCGCGGTATAAAGAAGTAACGATAATTACAAAACGCTCAAACCACATACCGATATTTACAATTACACTCATGAAGAAAGTAACAAAAATGTTTCTTCTCATTTTGCGGAACCAGAAAATCTGCGGACTCAATACGTTACAAGCCATCATACCCCAATAACTCCATCCATAAGGACTGAATAAATTAGCACGGCTGTACCAGAATGTATATCCTTCATATTTGTTCTGGCTATACCAGCCCATGAACAATTCGGTTAAATAAGCAATACCTACAATAGAACCAGTAAGTACAATTACTTTATTCATCGCTTCGATATGACCAATGGTAACATAGTCTTCCATGTTAAATACCTTGCGAACAATAATCATCAGCGATTGCACCATGGCAAAACCAGAGAAGATCGCACCCGCGACGAAGTATGGAGGGAAGATAGTAGTATGCCATCCAGGAATAACTGAAGTAGCGAAGTCAAAAGATACAATCGTGTGTACAGAAAGTACCAACGGTGTACTCAAACCAGCCAATACCAATGATAAACTTTCATGACGCTGCCAATGTTTGGTAGAACCAGTCCAACCGAAAGAAGCAATACCATATAAACGCTTGCGTAATTTGGTGAACGCTCTATCACGAACAGTTGCAAAGTCAGGCAATAAGCCAGAATACCAGAATAATAAAGAAACAGTGAAATAAGTAGAGATCGCAAATACGTCCCATAACAATGGTGAATTGAAATTCACCCATAAAGGACCACGTGTATTAGGGTAAGGCAATACAAAGAAAGCCATCCAAACTCTACCCATGTGGAAGATAGGGAACTGACCCGCGCACATTACCGCAAAAATGGTCATTGCCTCAGCAGCACGGTTTACACCGGTTCTCCATCCCTGACGGAATAATAATAAGATCGCAGAGATCAATGTTCCGGCATGACCGATACCAACCCACCATACGAAGTTGGTGATGTCCCAACCCCAACCCACGGTTTTGTTTAGGTTCCACTGGCCAATACCATAAGTAACTTCACGATAAACGCTGTAAACACCAAACATCAATAACGCAACCGCAATATAAAAACCAATATACCATAATTTGGTAGGCTTGGCTTCGATCGGGCGAACGATGTCTTCTGTTACCTGTTTGTATGTTTTGTCTCCATACACCAACGGTTCCCTGAGCTGTGATTCGTACTTTAAATGCATCTCTTCTTATTTTGTTCCCGACTTATTTTATTAAGCCGGCTTAATTTCAATTTCTAAATACAATTATCCGTGCGCTTTTTCAGTAGCTGCTTTTGCACCTGCTGCTTTCTTTTCGCCTTCATGTTTGATGTGCACCTTCTTCAGTGTTTCTCACTTTGGCCATATATGTTACATTCGGTAATACATGTAATTGCTCCAACACATAGAACTGGCGGTTCGGATTTTCCTGACGCACCATTGTGATAGCACTTTCCTTACTATTGGCATTTCCAAAAGTGATGGCGTTAGTAGGACAAGCTTGTTGACAAGCAACTTTGATATCGCTATCAACCAATGGTCTGCTGTCTTTCTTCGCTTTTAATTTTCCTTCTTGTAAACGCTGAACGCAGAAAGAACATTTTTCAATAACCCCTCTAGCACGAACAGTAACATCTGGGTTTAATACCATTCTAGTTAAATCGTCGTTCATATCCAATACTACATCATTAACAACACCAGTTTGATTGTCGCTAAAACTATCAGAACCAGTATAATCAGCCCAGTTGAAACGACGTACTTTATAAGGACAGTTGTTGGCACAATATCTTGTACCGATACAACGGTTATAAGTCATTTGATTTAATCCTTCGCTGCTGTGGTTGGTAGCTGCAACCGGACAAACGTTTTCGCAAGGTGCGTTATCGCAATGCTGACACATCAATGGCTGGAATACCACATTCGGATTATCCATATCGCCACTATAGTAACGATCGATTCTCAACCAATGCATTTCATGACCACGCAATACCTCTGGCTTACCAACAACAGAAACGTTGTTCTCAGCATTACAAGCAACTACGCAAGCACCGCAACCATTACAAGTATTCAAGTCTACACTCATACCCCATTTAAGACCTGGACGATCGTAAACCGGATAAATAGTTCCTTGTGATTCAAATTTTTCTAAACCACCCCAAGGTTTTAATTCTGTATCGCGCTCTTCACGGATTTCTGTAGGGTGATGTTTGTACTGAGCCAATGTTAACTCCTTCATTACTTCGGTACGATTTCCTTGAGCGGTATCGTAACGACTATGTGTTTGAGTGAGTGCAACAGGATATGTTGAATCTGTAAGTGTTATACTTACATCAGCGCAATAATAATTAACGGTTGAACCATTAGAGCAAGCTAATGGGAAAGCATTCTTACCAACATTATCGGCAGACTTACCCATGTTGGCTGATCTTCCGTAACCCACTGCAATACCAATGGTATCAGGGTGTGTACCAGGAATAATCAAAGCAGGAAGTTCTATAGATTTTCCATCAACAGTAACTTTTACTACTTTTTTTGGAGGATTTACTTCATATGCATCTGCCTGACCACCGTTGTTTAGATCGATGTTGAGCAAGGTTCTTGCCATTGCAGGAGATACGATCACATAGTTATCCCATGTAGCGCGAGTAACCGGATCTGGTAATTCTTGTAACCATGGATTAGAAGCGCCTTGACCAGCACCAATTCCCACTTTTTGATACAATACCAATTCTACTTTACCGCCTTTTTTACCAGCACTTGCAGCAGTAACAGCAGCCGCAACAGCGCCACCATTAAAGCTTCCAGCTGAAACAGCATCAGTAGCTGTGCTAAAAATACCATCCTGTAAAGCCTTATCCCATCCTGCAACTCCTCCTAATTTAGCAGACCAGAAATTTTTCAAGAAAGCTAAATAATCATCCGCAACACCGCTCCATTTTAGGAGACTATCTTGCCATTGGCGTGTTTTGAATAAAGGATATATAGTAGGCTGTATAAAAGAGAAATGACCCGCTTTTGGTTCGGCATCACCCCAGCTTTCTAAATAATTATGATCAGGTAAAACAAATTTACAAAGCGCTGCAGTTTCGTCCACTTTGGTGGCAAAGGAAACTACTGTTTTTACTTTCTTCAAACCAGCTTTGAACTTTTCTGCTTCATGGTAAGAATAAACAGGGTTAGCACCGTGGATCAATAAAGTTGAAACGGTTCCTGCATTCATTTCATTTACCAATGCAGTAAAATCTGCATCAATACCAGCGCGGGTATTATTGGTAGTTGCCCAGTTGATGGTTGAACCACCAGCACCGATAGCATTATTAATTGCGTTAACAATGATTTGAACATTTACATCATTGCTGCCTGCTACAACCAAGGCTGCGCCTTTGTTTGTGCTTAATGCTTTAGCTGCTTTTTCAACGCCAGCTTTTAATTTTGCATCAGCAATTCCGCTAACAGATCCACCATTTACTGCACTCAATAAAGCAGCAGCAATAGCAGCGGTCTCAGAAGGGCGGTGTAAATATTTTTCATCTGCATTAGAACCTGTAAGAGAAGCCACTGATTCAAAATGAATATGTTGGCTCATTGTTGGGTTCTTCTCATCTAATTTTTTTCCAACAGCATATTGACGAGCAAATTCAATTGGGCTTAGCCATGTGCCTAAGAAATCGGCACCTAAACTTACAATGGCTTTTGCTTTATCAAAATGATAAGAAGGAATAGCACGAACACCATTGGTGGCTTCGTTGGCTAATAAAATGGCACTATAAGAAACAGCATCATAAGTAACATGCTTGCTTCCAGGATATTTTGCTAAAAATTGAGCAATTACTGCTTTAGTAGAAGGAGAAGTAATGGTGCTTGTTAAAATTACAGCAGGACCACCAATTGAAGCAGCAATGGCTTTATCAGCAGCTTCGAATGTTACTTCTTTTCCATCGATTGTAGGAAAACGCAAACGCGCAGTATCGTATAAATCTAATACCGAAGCTTGCACTCTTGCAGAGGTACCGCCTTTGGTGATCGGACTTAAATCATTTCCTTCTATTTTGATAGGACGGCCATCGCGCACTTTGGCTAGAACGCTTACTGCATCGCCATCTTGCACATAGGTAGTTGCATAATATTTAGCAATACCAGGCACAACATCTTCGGGCTTATTGGCAAATGGAATGGCTTTTTTTACAGGCATTTCGCAACTAGCTGCTGCAGCTGCGGCGGCTGTGCTAAATCCTAAGTATTTCAAGAAATCTCTACGAGGCGCTTTCGCATCTAAAAAACTCTTCCCATCATCTGCTGCGTCGAAGGGTAAGTCTTCTCTAAATTCGTCTTTAACGTCTTTATTGTACGCTTCAGACTGATTCAGCTCTCCAAAACTTTGCCAGTGCTTTTTTTGCTCCATAATGTACCCCTAACCCCTAAAGGGGGATATTTAAAACCGTTATTTAATAATATTCAGACCAACTATGTTATTCATTACTCATATTAACCTTGCTCCCCCTTTAGAGCCTGTCCCGACTAGTCGGGAGGGTTTGGGGGTATTAATAGTGACATTTTTGACATTCAGTACCGCCAATATTCTCTACAGTAATTCCTTTGGTACTATCGATTTTACCAGATTTTAGGTCTTGGTGGTATTTCTCATAAATGCTGTAAAAACCATTGCTCTTAAACTGTACTTTGGTTTCGCGGTGACAGTTTACACACCAGCCCATGCTTAGGTCTGTAAATTGTTTTACTTCACCCATTTTTTGAATTTCACCATGGCAGGTTTGACAAGCCACTTGGCCAGCTTTAACGTGTTGAGCGTGGTTGAAATACACGTGGTCAGGCAAGTTGTGAATACGAACCCACTCAATTGGAGTTGCTTTACTTGGATCCCAAGGTTTGCCTTCTTCAAATCCAGCGTATTTGTATAATTTTTTAATTTCTGCAGTACCATTTACTTCTTCACCAGCTTCATCGTAAATTTTTTCGCCTTTGTATTCATTAATAGCAAGGTGACAGTTCATACACACATTTACAGAAGGTATAGTAGCTTGTTTGCCCTGATAAACCCCTGTATGACAGTATTGACAATTGATCTGGTTTACTCCTGCATGAACTTTATGGGAATAATAGATTGGTTGAACAGGCTGATAATCTTTTGATCTGCCATATCCCATGGCACCTTTAGAAGTAAGGTATCCGCCTACTACAAACAATACTACAGTAACCATAGCAATGTAGCTCTTGTTTCTCCAGGCTGGAATAGGTTCTAGGACAGGTTGGCCAGTTTTTTCATCAGTTAAACGCTTTAGATTGGCGTTCACTTGTAACATAATAAAGGCAACAACTGCTAATATTAAAGTAAGTACAGATTGGCGTTCACTTGTAACATAATAAAGGCAACAACTGCTAATATTAAAGTAAGTACACCAAACAATAAAGTATTGTCTCCTTCAACGCCTTTTTCAGCGGCAGGGTCTGCAGCGCCAGCAGCAGCAGCAGCGCCTGGAGCAGGAACTGTTTTTATGTAGGCTAAAATAGCATCGATTTCTTCCGTCTTTAAATTCGGAAAGGAATTCATAGCCGTTTTGTTGTACTCATTGTACAAGTTGTTGGCATAAGCGTCTCCTGTTTTTAAGAAAGCAGCACTGTTGCGAATCCACGCATATAAATGTTCTTTGTTGGGCCAACGGTCTTCAACACCAGCTAAGGCAGGTCCGGTAGCTTTTTTATGAACAGCATGACAAGAGGCACAATTGGCACTGAAAAGTGCTTTACCATCTTGTGCATTAACTGCAACACTCAAACACACACTAAGGAGAAAAAATAGAGCCGTTAGGCTGGTTTTGGCTATAGGTCTAGGCAATGTCATATGCACTTCTATGGTTCTGGTGAGGAAAAATATCCTTGAACGGGTGCAAAAATATGATACAAGCGTGACAAATACTCATTCAGTTCTAACTTTTTTTGCATAATTCTGAGGGAATTAAACAAAGCGACCAGTTTTTTTTAAAATGCTGCAAATACTGCTTGGTTTTTTGCCTCATAACTGAATTATTTAAAGCAACTTCGCGCGATGTTTACCAGATTAAAAGAGAAATGGAAAGTCAGTTGGTTTCAGTTTACCCTGATCTTCTGTACGTTTGCTTTAGGCGGTAGCTCTTGCAGTTATGTTGCCAAAAAACTATTGTCTTATTCTCCTATTGAGCGAGGAACGGAATATGTAATAATTTACATTGTATTGGTAACCTTATTATGGCCTATTTGTGTGTTGATAGTGAGTATGCCATTCGGACAGTTTCCTTTTTTTAAACAATACCTTACCCGCATTTGGAATACCCTAACCAAGAAAAGAGCCAGATAAATACCAAAATACCCCATGAAACAAATTGCCGTTTTTGCTTCTGGAACAGGAACCAATGCCGAAAAAATGATCGAACATTTTAGCGGAAATTTGAGTGCCCGGGTGGCTCTAATTGTATGCAATAAGGCGGGTGCAGGGGTTTTAGAAATTGCTAAAAAATGGGGAATTGAGGCCATTTTAGTGGAAAAACTGGGGTTTTTTGGCCCTAAAAGCTGCATTTTGCCCCTAAAACAACGAAATATCGATTTTATCGTTTTGGCGGGTTTTCTCTGGAAAATACCTGCTGAATTGGTAGCCGCCTACCCAAGGAAAATGGTGAATATTCATCCGGCATTATTACCCAAATATGGTGGCAAGGGAATGTACGGAATGAAAGTGCATGAGGCCGTAATTGCAGCGGGGGAAAAAGAAAGTGGTATTAGCATCCACTATGTGAACGAACATTACGATGAGGGGGATATTATTTTTCAGGCGAGTTGTCCCGTGGAGCCAGGAAACAGTCCCTCCGATCTAGCGGCTAAGATTCATGTATTGGAACATACCCATTTTGCCAAAGTGGTGGAGTGGTTATTGAGCTAGTAGTTTTCTTAAGATTGCAATGAATTCTTTCCCATCACTCATGGCCAGTTCATTATTAGCATTAATATAGAAGGGAATGCCTCCATCAATTTTTGTAATCACACCTTTTCTATCCAAAAACATACTTACAGGAAAGGTTTGCATGTAGAGTGAATCGATAAAAAAGGAATTATTGATGATCTGGGTGAATATGTACGAATGTTTTTTAAAAAATGTTTTTACAGTTTTACTGTCTTCATGTGTAATGGCTATAAAGTTGACACTGTCTTTCATGGTACTTTTAATGTTGTTAAGTGTTGGCATTTCTGCGATACAAGGCATACAGGTAGTGAACCAAAAATTAATTAGCGAAGGTTTGCCTTTAAGCTGATCAAGCGAAATGGTTGTATTGTTAATAGTTTTAAGTTGATCAATTGGGAATGGTTTACCAATAAGGGCTTTAGGGTTGAATGATTTGGGAGAAAGCATTGATGGATCTTGTTGTTGATTTTGAAGTTGCGAATTTGTTTGTGCAAAAATAAAATTGCTAAAAAACAGCAAATAAATGATTGTGAATGCTACAAATTTCATGAGGATTGTATTTTTAATAGTGTAAATAATAGAATTAAAAGCTGCAAGTCAAACCAAGATTAAACACTCTTGGTAAAAGTCTTACAATTGTTAGATTTTTTGAAATATCTGTAATACTTGCAACTTCATAAAAATCAGTATTAAAAAAATTATTAATTAAAATGTTGAAATTGAATGTAGGTTTTTTAAAACGAAATTTAAAATCAATATCTGTAAAATAATAAGACTTAAAGTCATTTAAAAATTGAAAGGAGAATCGATCTGTTTTAATAGAAAAATTGAACCTATTATTAGATCTATACTGAATGTCTAAAAACTCGATTTTACTTTTAACAGAATTTTTGTCTTCTAATTTAACATGATTATTTATCCAATTAGAGCCAGCAATAAAGTTCAAGTTTTTCTTAAAAACACTTCTTATTTCAAAACCTATTTGAAAATTTGAAGTAGTAACAAATCGGTTGTTTTGAAGATTAACAGAATTGATAAAACTAGAAATACTTCCATTAGTAAACCCTTTAAAGTTTAATGATAGTTTTTTAAAGAAATAATTAATAGAAGCAGAATAGGATAATAGTTTTGAAGAAGCACCAATATCAGTTTTTATAATTGAATAATTAGGGGAGATAATAGAATTTGTTGTAAGAATATTTTCATTTGTATTAAACAATACAAAAATATTAGCTAGAAATCTTGTAATATAATTTCCAGCAAAGTGATTAAACAAGATTGTTTTATTTAAGCTTTGATTAAAATTGGCAAAACCGGAATAAAACGTTCGATAATCTTGCATAATTAAATTTCTATACATTCTTTCTACATCCATATTCGAATTGTTAAATGAGAAACTAACTGACGATCTTTGAATACTATTAAACGTATATCCTATTATTAGTTGAGGTTGAAAAAAGATTTTGATTTGTTCGTCATTTCTATGATCTTGAAATAATTCATTTCTAAGAAACCTAAGTTTTGCAAAAAACCGATAATCAAATTTTTTAAAGTTTCTCTCATGTGATGTTCCGAGCAATAAGTCTGTAGTATTGTAATGAAGTTTATTTTGATTATTAAATCTGTTCAATAAAAGCGTATCTATCGAAATCTGCTGAAGATTAGAATGCAAATAGTCATGAGTATTTTTAAATTCCAAGAATAACTCTGTATTTTCATTATTCTCATGTTTAATAAGATAACGAATACTTGACTCCAAGGTTCTTGTTTGTAAAAAAGCAGATTGTTTGGTTTTAGCAGCAATAAAATTATTGATATTTAAAAAAGAGTAGTCAACCTGATTGGTGTTGTATTCTTGATTAATTTTTTCCTTTATAAAATCAAACTTAGCAATCAATACTTTCTTTGGCGATACTAGAAGGGTATAAATAAGTTTATTTTGAAAAAAACCGCTATTATTAAAGAGTAGATCTTTTATTTGATATTGATTAAATGAAATATCATTATTTGACTCAGATTCATGATTGCCAATTTTGCTAATTAATTCAATATTACTTTTTTCAGTTACATCAATGTTGACCTTTATAGAGCCAAATGGAATATCAGTCTTCTTTTGTTGAAAAAATAATTCATTATTAGTAAACTGGCTCGTTCCAATACTATATTGCTGTAAACTAAACTTACTAAAATCTTGATTTTGTTTGAAAAGGAATCCCGTGTATCGAAGCTTTATTTTTCTGGTCACATTCGAAATAATAGAAAATGCCTGAAAAGACTTTCTTCCAAACGCAAACTTGCTTTTGTTGATTCCTATAGCAACGGCCTCTAACCCATTAATTAGGGACTTGCCCATCAAAATATTGCTAGATCCTGAATTTTTAAAATCATTATTATCTACAAAACTATTCAGATCACCAGTAATTTCATTTCCGATGGTATTTGTATTGGTTAAAGAATAATACTTTGTTTTTTTTGAAAAGTTGAAAAGATTTAATCGTAAGGATTGCCATTCTATATCGATTGGAGATGCTGCTACTTGTAACTCTCCAAAAAAACTAGCTTTGGCTTCATCTGTTAATTTTAAATTCAAAGCAATATTATCGGACTTTTCAATTCGCTTTAATAGACTATTTGAATTAAAGTTTTTAATCACTTCTACTTTATCAAGTACTTTATTTGGCATATTGCGAGTTAATACATGATATCCCTTTTCAAAAAAATCATCGCCTTCTACCATAATCTTTTCAACCTCTTTTCCATTAAATCTAACTAACCCATCCTCACCAACTTCAATCCCAGGAATTTTTTTAAGCATGTCTTCAACAACTTTTTCTGTCCCAGAAGAAAAAGACTTTACATTATAAGAAATAGTATCTCCCCTTATTTCGATGGGCTTTGAAGAAGTCACAATTACTTCATTTAGATCTTGATAGCTTGGTAGAAGCGTAATTGTAATTGTATCGCTAAAATTTTGGGTTGATTTTTTCAAATTCACGAACTGTTCTTTAAATGATACCGCAGTTACTCTAAGGATTACATCATTAAAATCAATATTAAAAAAACTGAAAACTCCATCTTTATCAGCTTTAGTATATTTAATCACAGCGCTATCCTTTTTTGATAAATAGAAAATATTAACAAATGGAATGATATTATTATTGGAATCTTTAATTATTCCATAAATAGAGCCCTGACCATAAGTTGAAAAACTGAAGCAGACAAAAAAAGATAAATATATAAATTTGTTGGTTGGCATATTTAGTCAATCTCTATTGCTTTTGCATTAGTTGTTTTGACTTCAACTGTAAACCCTCTTCCCATTTTTGCAGCAATATTTTTACCCATATCATCAAAAAATACATTTTGCTTTTTTTTGAAATATTCACGAGAAACTTCTTGCTTTTTCAGTTTACCGGTTTGATCTGCTGAAACAACTTTATCAATTGAAGTTGCAATAAATACAACTTGGTTCAGATCATCTTTTGCTTCTAAAATTGCCCCAGGTAAACCATGCAATTTCCAAGGCCCGAAAGATGTAGGCAAATCAGGAGTAAACCAAACAATGTAATTTCTCCCTCGAAACCTAGATGTTGCTTTAATTGTCTTGAAATTATTTATTTTTTTAGATTCATTATGTATTTTCCAATCGATAAAAGGGATTGATTCAACTACATCAAATGGGTCTTTTACCCCAGGAAGCCTCCCTAGTTCAACTAATAAATTATTTGATAAATTAGTTATAACATAATTGGTAGAAGTATCAACGATTTCTATATAAAAACTGTCGGCATTTGCTCTGCTACTATTTTGAGCAGGCGATGCTTCCTTAAAATAAAAAGCTGCTTTTGTATTATTCAGAAGCAATTCGCTATTTAATTTTTTTATTCCAGAATAACTTAATTGCATATCGTATTTAATCTTATATGTAAATGAAGATTGAGCATATCCGTTCAAACCAATCAATAGCATGAGAAGAAATAAGAATTTATTTTTCATTTCTATAATTTAAAAACACAGGCTACTAGCGCAGCCTGTGTATGATAGTATTAATGTGATAAGAGACTGTTTTTAACATTTTCCATTAAAGTCTTTGCTATATTAGAAGCTTTTTGAAGCACTTCTTGACATGGCCCTTTTACAGTAATTTCGATATGCACAGAGAAAAAGAATATCTTCACATCTCCGCTTATTTTTATTTCACAGTCTAAATCCTCATTATTGATTTGCTTTATAGCCTCTTCAATTTTTTGTTGCATTATATGCTCAGACATATTCGTAATATCTCCGAGGTTTATTGAGACGCATTGATCATTTGAAATGGCTATACAATTTGATTTGAATACTGGGGTACCCGCATAACTTGATGTGGCTGCAAGGATCAAAATCAATATTCCAAAAATTATTTTTTTCATGATTAAAAAAATTAGATTTTCACCCCACCTGTCTATCACCATGGTGAGAATGTTCGGCGGATTATTTTATTTGCTTGTCTGCAATCATGTACATCTATCAACACATCATTCGTAGCTACCGAAATTCACCTTGGCAGTTTACTGTGTACGGCAGTAAATGATTACAGGGTGCATTAGAGCACAATATTATTGCATGAAAGAAGGATTGACAAGCGTAGAAATACCTGAATTAATATTGGATTTAACGCAATTTTAAACAATTGCTTCAATTGGAGAAATGGAAGAATCTGGTGGAGTATTTATTTAGCAATTAATTACTTACAATTTATTTTGAGCTAAAAAAAAGCCTGTTGTCGAATCGATTTCCCTAAATCTTTATTAATCAATTTTATTCTTATAAATCTTACCATCTTTTAGAATAAGCAACAAATTTTTATCATAGTCTAACAGCACTTTTAAATCCTGTAAAGGATTGCCATCAACCAGTAACATATCTGCATATGCACCTTCTTCTATCACCCCTAATTTATTGGGATAGGGATTTCGCATACCGCTCATGGTCAATAATTGTGCATTGGTAGATGTGGCCATTTTTAAGATCTCGTAAGGATTATACCAGCGCAATAATTTAACCAGATCTCCTGACCTATTTGTTGTGTGCTTGGGTTCAAATAAACAATCGGTTCCAAAAGCAGTTTTGATATTGTACTTTTTAGCATATAAATATGCACTATCGGTACCTCGCATCATGGTTTGTTGTTTAATCCGATTAGGTGTGCCTTCGGCATATGCACTTACACCATCATCAACAAAGGGCTGTAAACTTAACCATGCTTTTTTATCTGCGATCATTTTAGCAGTGGCTTCATCAATTAATTGAGCATGGTCAATACAACGAACGCCTGCGCGAAGTGCGGTTTGAATAGCTCTGGGAGTATACGCATGCACGGCAACATAGGTTCCCCAGTTTTCTGCTGCAACTACAGCTGCTCTCATTTCTTCTTCCGTAAACTGCGATACATCCAATGGATCATAATTAGAGGACACTCCACCGCCTGCCGCTAACTTAATTTGGGTAGCACCCGATCTTAATTGTTCTCTTACTCTTTTTAATACCTGATCTGCGCCATCAGCTACAATACCAAAATTATAACGTTCTGTAAAATCCAACATTGCTGCAGCATCTCTGGGCACATCGTTGGGAGAGAGAAAATCTCCATGACCAGCTGTTTGTGAAATCATTGCACCAGAAGGATAAATTCTTGGCCCAATAATTAATCCTCTATCAATTGCTTTTTGCAAACCCATTGCAGGACCAGCCAGATCCCTAAATGTAGTAAAGCCTTGCAATAAATCTTTCTCTGCCGATTTAATGGCGTTTGCTGTTATAAATTGAATATCACTGTTCAACAATTCAACAATATTCAACGATTCCATCATCACATGCGTGTGCGCATCAATTAAACCAGGCATCAGAAATTTTCCTTTGCCATCAATAACT
>REAV01000125.1 GCA_004294465.1 Sphingobacteriia bacterium
CCATCTACATATATCATATTGTAGGTGGTACGTTCATCATTTTTTTGAAATACCGCTACATGTAAAATATCTTTTCCTATAAATGCTTTATCCGACACTTTTACCACTTTCATGATTCCCGATTTAGTGAAAGCTATGATATCGTCGTAATCGGAGCATTCGCATAAAAACTCATCTTTCTTTAAACTGGTTCCAACAAATCCTTCTGCCCTGTTGAGATACAATTTAGTATTGGCAATAGCAACTTGCTTTACCTGAATGGTATCAAATTCTTTGATCTCAGTTTTACGCTCTCTGCCCTTGCCATATTTCTTTTGCAAATTTTCATAATAAGCAACTGCAAAATCAGTTAAGTGCTCTAAGTCGTAATTCACTTGCTTGATCTCTGCTTCTATATTTTTGATTTGTTCATTGAGCTCATTGATATCTAATCGGTAAATTCTTCGAACAGGCTTTTCAGTAAGCTTAACAATATCTTCTCGCTCTATAGGCCTTTTTAATTTTTTCTTAAATGGAGTGAACGCTTTATCAATTGCCTCCAATACTTTTTCCCAATTCTCATGTTTTTGTTCTAACTCTTTGTATATTTTTTCTTCAAAGAAAATTTTCTCCAATGAAGTATAATGCCATTTATCTTCTAGCTCACCTAATCTGATTTCCAACTCTTTCTGCAATAAGGCCTTAGTATATTCTACAGAAGCTTTCAACAATTCTTGAACTGTTAAAAACATAGGCTTATGATCAGATATCACACAAGCATTAGGAGATATACTCACTTCACAATCTGTAAATGCATACAATGCATCGATTGTTATATCAGGAGAAATACCTGCTGCTAAATCAATCTGTATTTCAACTTCTTGTGCCGTAACGTCAATTACTTTTTTGATTTTTATTTTACCTTGTTCATTGGCCTTAGTAATGCTCTCCATGAGCTGGGTAGTAGTTACCCCATAAGGCACATCACGAATTACTAAAGTTTTTTTATCCAATTCTTCTACATGCGCCCTTACTCTTACTTTCCCACCTCTTTTACCATCATTGTAATTGGCTACATCAATCATTCCCTTTGTTTGAAAATCGGGGAATAATTCAAATTTTCTTCCTCGCAAATGTTTAATGGAGGCTTCAATCAATTCGCAAAAATTATGAGGCAAAATTTTAGTAGACAATCCTACTGCAATTCCATCTGCCCCCTGTGCTAATAGCAAAGGAAATTTCATGGGAAGATTGATTGGTTCATTCTTTCTTCCATCATAACTTAATTGCCACTGAGTAGTTTTGGCATTGAAAGCTACTTCTAATGCAAACTTGGATAAACGTGCTTCTATATACCTGGAAGCAGCCGCATCGTCTCCTGTTCTTACATCACCCCAGTTACCCTGCGTTTCAATCAATAAATCTTTCTGCCCTAAATTCACCAATGCATCTCCAATGCTCGCATCGCCATGCGGATGGTATTGCATACTCTGTCCGATGATATTGGCCACTTTATTGAATCTTCCATCATCCATTTCTTTCATGGAATGCAAAATTCTTCTGTGCACCGGCTTCAAACCATCTTCAATTGCAGGTACCGCTCTTTCGAGGATAACATAAGAAGCATAATCTAGGAACCAATTTTTATATTGACCCTGAACACCAGTTTCATTGTCAAAAACCCTATTTTCCCTTTTCTCTTTCGCCATATTAAATCTTATTTCTCATTTCAATTTCGCATTTCATCTTTCTGCTTTCATCTTTTATCTCATATCTCTTATCTTATATCTTATGTCTTATGTCTTATATCTTATGTCTTATATTTTAAAAGTATCATGCTTAGCATCCTCTAGCCCATTCAATTCAAATACAATGATATCAGTAACCGCTACTACTTGATGCCAGGCCCAAGGTTCAATTTCAATCATTGACGGAGCAACAATATGCTCTGTACCTTTTTTATCAGATCGAACATCTTTCCAATTCAATAAAGCAGATCCACTCATGATGATGATTTGCTCCGGATTTTTCTTAGGAGATAATCCTTTATGATAATGATCTCCACTGCCTGAACCTGCTTTTCTATATGCTACAATAAATTGACCTGTTCTATTTGTATCAAAATAGTGCGTTGCTCCGCGCTCATCTTCACCAATTTTATCCAACGGTATTACTTTAACCATTTTATCGCTTTTTAATTAGCCAGTTGAACAGTAATTTCTTTCCAACCCTTATTCCAATCTCCAGAAATGGAGAGTTTCCCAATATTCGCTAATTCTTTCAATCTCCAAACTAAAAAAGCATCTCCTGTTTGAACAGGCATTTTATTCAAAGTAGCATTCAATATTTTATTTAATTTCTGTGAATCACCAGAAACCTGATTGAGTAGATGCTTATCGAAAAACTCCACTTCTTTGGCGACGATTTTTTTACCCCCTTCTAAAAAACGAACCAATGAATTTTCAGAAGCTATTTTTTTCCATTCATCTGGGTCTATCTCAAACTCACTCAATGTAATTGGCCTGGCTAATTTTTTTGCTTTTAAAAACTCCTTAGGCTGAATTTCATGTAAATGTGTAGGATAAAAAATATTGCCTTTTTCATTAAAGAAAGGAAGATTATTCAAGTACAGTACTTGCACTCTTCCGGCAAAATCCTTGAGTTGACTCATCAACCAATAATATCCACAAACATCATGAGCATTCTGTCCCATCCAGATCCATACTTCCTGGGTTTCATCTTCGGTTAATTGCTGAATCAACTGGTGAACTGTTAATTTATCGTCAACAATATCCAATTGATCTTCATACGGCGAATTAGTTAACACATTCTTCCACCAATCCCTGCGTTGCTGATATCCTTCTGTTTGGTAAATGTCTGCTAAAGGCCCTACAGCAAAGTCATCTTTAATCTCTAATACGGTTCCTTGCAAACTTTCATCCATTTCAATGGCTGTTTCCAAGGCTTGTATATTGGCATTTTCAAAAACGATATGAATCATAAAAATTATTAAAATTAATTGCTCAAATTATGCTGTTACTATATCCAATTCTACTCTAAGATTATTGATAATGAACTCCTGTCTCTCCATGGTATTTTTACCCATATAATATTCCAATAAATCTTGAATATGGTCTCCTTGTTCTAGTATTACAGGATCTAATCGCATATCTCTTCCAATGAATCGACCAAACTCTTCAGGAGATATTTCACCCAAACCCTTGAATCGGGTAATCTCAGGTTTGCTTCC
The DNA here is from genome assembly GCA_004294465.1 of Sphingobacteriia bacterium. Lineage (GTDB taxonomy): Bacteria > Bacteroidota > Bacteroidia > Chitinophagales > Chitinophagaceae > Sediminibacterium. The sequence goes on from REAV01000125.1 coordinate 3,230, forward strand.
CAGTTTCTTTACGGCTTCTTGTTTTTCTGTTTCATCATAACAATAAATGGTTTCCTGTTTATTCCTCACTCTAAATAATGGGGTTTGCAAAATATAAACATGGCCTTTCTTCACTAAATCAGGAAAGAATTGCAAAAAGAAAGTCATCAACAACAACCGAATATGCATTCCATCCACATCGGCATCAGTTGCAATAACAATATTGTTATAACGCAATCCTTCCAGGCCCTCTTCAATATTTAAAGCATGTTGCAATAAATTGAATTCTTCATTTTGATACACCACTTTTTTAGTTTCTCCAAAAGAATTCAATGGCTTACCCCTCAAACTAAATACTGCCTGTGTATCTACATTTCTTGATTTGGTAATACTACCACTAGCACTATCCCCTTCGGTAATAAATATGGTGGTATTGTTTTGAACAGCAATAAAGGCTTCTTTATTCTTTGCAGGAAGCTCATCATTTAAATGTGTTCTGCAGTCGCGCAATTTTTTATTGTGCAAATTGGCTTTCTTGGCTCTTTCGTTGGCTAATTTCTTAATGCCCGCTAATTCTTTACGTTCTCTTTCGTTTTGTTCAATTCTTTTCTTTAATGCATCGGCAGTGGTTGGATTGCGATGTAAAAAATTATCCAATTCCTTGGCTAAAAATTCCTGTACAAAATTCTTCATACTTGGGCCGCCCTCTGCCACATTTTGCGAACCCAATTTTGTTTTGGTCTGACTTTCAAAAACTGGTTCTTGTACTCTTACTGAAACTGCAGCTACAATACTTGTTCTAATATCAGATGCATCATAATCTTTCTTGAAAAAATCACGCACCACTTTTATATAAGCTTCTCTGAAAGCTTGCTGATGCGTTCCACCCTGTGTAGTATACTGACCGTTTACAAAAGAGAAAATATCTTCGCCATAATCGTTGTTATGACTCATGGCTATTTCAATATCATCGCCTTTCAAATGGATGATCGGATAGCGCAATTCATCTGGATTGGTTTTGCGCTGCAATAAATCGAGCAATCCATTTTTACTTACATATTTCTTATTGTTAAAATGAATAACCAGTCCTGCATTGAGGTAACAATAATTCCATAATTGATTCTCTAGGTACTCATAGATATAATGGAAATTTCTAAAGATGGTATCATCAGGTGTAAACACAACTAATGTGCCATTTGGCTCATCGGTTTTTATCTCTTTATGATCCTTAACCAAAAAACCTTTTTCAAATTCAGCCGTTTTTTGTTTGCCATCTCTAAATGCAGTAACCAAAAAATGCTCACTCAAAGCATTCACCGCTTTTGTACCTACCCCATTCAAACCCACACTTTTCTGAAATGCCTTACTATCGTATTTAGCTCCTGTATTTATTTTACTAACCACATCTACTACCTTTCCCAATGGAATACCTCTACCAAAATCTCTAACGGTTACCGTCTTCCCTTCAATAGACAATTCCACTTGTTTGCCATAACCCATTGTATATTCATCAATACAGTTATCGATCACTTCTTTAATGAGAACATAAATTCCGTCATCAGCAGCTGAACCATCCCCTAATTTACCAATATACATCCCAGGTCTTAAGCGAATATGTTCCTTCCAATCGAGCGATTTTATCGAGTCTTCGTCATACTGAACCAAATTTTTATCATCTGCCATAGTTCCTTTTTTGTTGCTTTTTTTGCCAATGGCAAATCTAACCCCCTCAGATTCAACCCCAATTATACTTTTCTACAAATAGGCTTTAACTGTGGATAAATGATGGTTTTTGGTTGATTTTTAGCGCTCATTCCTACCTTTAGGGCAATTATGGAGCCATTTCTGCCAATTACCGATCTAGACTACCTGAAAACCTATGCTCAATCCAAAGAGCAAGAAAACGATCGATTTAAGGATTTTGTGAAGCAAATCAATAGCGAAGAAGTAGATGAACTGGTGCAAGAATTGGATCGAAAAATTTCACCTACCATTAGCTGCACCGATTGCGGCAATTGCTGCAAATCTTTAATGGTCTGTTTAAATGAATCAGAAGCAGATGCTTTGGCTGGTCATTTAAATCAATCCAGAGAAAAATTTGATGCAGCTTATTTAGAAAAAGGAAGCAATGGAATGATGATCATGAATCAAATGCCTTGCCATTTTTTGAGTGATAATAAATGTACTGTTTACGAATACCGTTTTGAAGGATGCAAAGAATTCCCCGCATTACACTTACCACATTTTACCAGAAGATTGTTTACAACATTTATGCATTATGATAGATGTCCGATTATATTTAATGTGGTGGAACAAATGAAAGATCGAATGCAATTTCAAAAAGACCAAAACCAATGAGCAACACCATATTTTTTGGCATAGATCAATTATTAGCAAGTCATCCTTCTTGGAAGCAACAAAGAATTGGATTGGTAACCAATGAGGCAGCAAGAACACATGATGGAACTCCTACCAGAAAAGCATTGCAAGATGCCGGATTTAAATTGGTGAAATTATTTTCTCCAGAGCATGGATTATCTGTAAAAGGGGCTGATGGTGCAGCTATGCATGATGGTGTTGATGAAATAACAGATTTGCCCATCATCAGTTTATATGGAAATAAACTAGCCCCCACAAAAGAAGATTTAGCAGAGATTGATATTGTATTATTCGATGTGCCAGATGCAGGTGTTCGATTTTATACTTATCTCTGGACACTGACTTATTTATTAGAGACCTGTGCTGCAAATACAAAGAAGTTGATCATTCTCGATCGCCCCAATCCCATTTCAGGAAATTTGGATTGGGTGGAAGGACCTATTTTAGAAACGACCTGCAGTTCTTTTATTGGAAGATGGCCAATGCCTATTAGGCATAGTTGCAGCTTAGGCGAATTAGCCCGCTATTTTAATGAGACGCATCATATCAACGCATCACTGGAAGTGATTGCTTGTACTAATTGGAACAGGAATAATTTTCAACCAGATTGGGGCATTCCATTTATAGGCACATCACCTGCTATACAAAGTTTTGAAAGTATGATATTGTACCCAGGACTTTGTTTTTTAGAAGCTACTAATTTACACGAAGGAAGAGGAAGCAAATTGGCTTTTCAGATAGCAGGCGCGCCTTGGTTAAAACATGTAGCGGTCAGTGCTCAACTCAATAGCATGATGGGAGAAGATTTACAAGCAACACCATTTGACTTTATTTCTACCGAATCGAAATATGTTGGAGAACAATGCAATGGCATTCAGTTTCATGTAAAAGACTACAGTCAATTTAGGCCAGTTTTTTTTGGAATGATTCTACTAAAATTGATCAAAGAAATGCATCCTGATGATTTTGCATGGGCAAACTATACTACCAATGTGAACCCATCTGGCACAAAACATTTAGATAAATTACTGGGTATTCGCAATAGTGAGGCATTGTTCGATTTGCCTTTTCCTAGTTTTTTACAATGGGCTACAAAATTAACGAATGTTAAAGACTGGGAAAATTCAATAGACCCATTTTTATTGTATTAAAGATTGACTACTTCATCAACCCCCTCACCACCACACTGGCCGTCATGCAACCAAAGATAGCAGGCATATAAGAGATGGTTCCTATGATCGATTTTTTAGGAAATGCTTTTTCAGTTTCAATGATTCGAGACTGGTCTACTTTTTCTGCACTAAAAACTACTGTTAGGCCTTTATAAATGCCTAATGAATGTAATTTCTTGCGAACATAGGCTGCCAAATTACATTGATAGGTTTTAGAAATATCTGTAATGATCACTTGTGAAGGATCTATTTTTCCTCCAGCACCAAGCGAACTAACGATGGGAATTTTTCTATCCAAACAAGCTTTTATAAAAAACACTTTAGGAGATAATGTGTCAATACAATCTACAGCATAATCATATTGCGCTTCATCCAATAATTGTTGAGTGAGTTCTTCTTTAATATAAATTGTTTTGACAATTAATTCAATTTCGGGATTAATGTCCTTCAATCGCTCAGCCATTACTTCCGACTTTAATTTTCCTGCAGTAGAATGCAATGCTGGAATCTGACGGTTGGTATTACTCAAATCAACGGTATCAGCATCTACGATTGTCATTTTGCCAACACCAGCTCTTGCGATCATTTCTGCACAGATACCTCCTACTCCACCCAGGCCTACAACTAATACATGTTTTCGCATTAAAGTTTCGATGGGTTCATCTCCAAGCAATAATTGTGTGCGGCTCATCCAGTAAGGAATCAT
>REAV01000126.1 GCA_004294465.1 Sphingobacteriia bacterium
TTTTAAATCACTATCTTCTTTTATAGCTTGATTGATAGCGCTAGTTAATTCAGGTGTGCAATCCTTGTATATATACATAATCAGTTCCTCTTCTTTAAAATTTTTCATAAGCAGCGATCTGCGTGAATAAGAGGATACGGCGCTTTATTTAAACGGCGGCACAGCAATAATATTGTTATTATTTACCTTAAAAGAGAGTTAAAAGCCACCCAACGTTCTTTGAACTATTTTATTTTTTAGCAGTAGTAGAATCTTCAAAAATATAAATGTCCTCCCCGTCTTTTTTCATTAAGTACCTTTCTCTAGCGTATTTTTCTAAGGCAGCAGGGCTGTTTTGTAAATCACCAAGTTCTTTGCGGGTTTTATCGATCTCTTTTTGATAATAGGCTTTCTTTTGTTCCAATTTATACAATTCGTCTCTGCGTTCTTTTTGTTGAAAATAGTCTCGTTGATCGATGAATAACATCCATACTATAAAAAACACCCCTGCAAGAAGGAATTTATTGGTAATGATGGGGATGATTTTTTTCATACTGGTAAAAAAAAATTGGCAGATAAAAGTAATCAGAAACTCTTATCTGCCAATCAATAATTAATTCACAACTGTGTGTAGCTAATTATTTGCCGAATTTTATTTTTCCTTTTGGATAAATTCCTGTGCTGCCCAACATTTCTTCGATACGAATCAATTGATTGTATTTGGCAATACGATCTGTACGAGAAGCTGAACCAGTTTTAATCTGGCCACAATTTAAGGCTACGGCTAGATCTGCAATAGTAGTATCTTCTGTTTCACCACTTCTATGACTCATAATGGTATTGTAGCCATTGTTTTGTGCCAAAGAAACTGCATTGATGGTTTCTGTAATAGTACCAATCTGGTTCACTTTAACGAGTAAAGCATTGGCTATATTTTTATCCAATCCTTGTTGTATACGATCTACATTGGTTACAAATAAATCGTCTCCTACCAACTGGCATTTACTTCCAACGGCCTGTGTTAATGCTTTCCAGCCATTCCAATCGTCTTCTGCCATTCCATCTTCAATTGAAACAATTGGATATTGCTTCACCCATTTTTCCCAGAATTTTACCAGTTCATCGCTGCTCAAAGCTTTTCCGCTGCTCTTATGGAATACATATTTTTTCTTCTTTGCGTCCCATAATTCGCTATTGGCAGCATCCATAGCAATCACAATCTGTGAACCTGTTTTGTATCCTGCAGCTTGTATAGATTCTAACACTGTTTCAATTGCTTCTTCATTGCTTTGAATGTTCGGAGCAAATCCACCTTCGTCACCTACATTGGTGCTAAAGCCTTTTTTCTTTAATACAGATTTGAGTGAATGAAATATTTCTACACCCCAACGCAGTCCTTCACTAAAAGAAGGGGCGCCTACTGGCATGATCATGAATTCCTGAAAATCGATTTTATTATCGGCATGTGCACCACCATTTACAATATTCATCATTGGCATTGGCAATGTTTTGGCATTGGTACCACCGATATATCTATACAAAGGCAATCCTGCTTCTTCTGCTGCAGCTTTAGCAACAGCCATACTCACTGCTAATATTGCATTAGCGCCTAATTTTCCTTTATTGGGTGTGCCATCTAATTCAATCATTGCCTGGTCAATGGCAGCTTGTTGAGTAATATCATATCCAACAATGGCTTCTGAAATAATATCATTTACATTTTTCACAGCTTTTAACACTCCCTTACCCACGTATTTTTTCTTATCGTTATCGCGTAATTCTACCGCTTCGTGAATACCGGTGCTTGCTCCACTAGGTACAGCTGCTCTTCCCATTGCACCATCGTCTGTTAATACTTCTACTTCTACGGTTGGGTTTCCGCGACTGTCTAAAATTTGTCTGGCATGTACTTCAATAATGTAGCTCATTGTTTAGATATTAGTTATTTGTTATAAGTTATTGATTGGAGGGATAAAGATAAGCAATATGTAGTTTATACACTTAAAGGCTTTGTTAAGTCTGCGAAAACAGCTTCCAGAGGCTTACTGACTTTGAGTTTGGCTAAATTATCATCCGCCACAATTTTGCCTTTATGAATGATGATAACCCGATCGCAAATAGCTTCTACTTCCTGTAAAATATGACTCGAAAATAATACCGTTTTATTGGCCCCTTCTGCTTTTATTAAGTTCCTAATTTCTATAATTTGATTGGGGTCTAATCCACTGGTTGGTTCATCCAAAATCAATACTTCTGGTTGATGAATGAGGGCAGCTGCTAATCCCACTCTTTGTTTATATCCTTTAGAGAGTTGATTGATTTTTTTGTGTTGTTCAACGGTTAATCCCACTTTTTCAATAATATGATCAATGGCATTTGCATCTTTTATTTGATGAACTCCTGCTATTAAAGAAAGATACTCTTTTACATACATATCGGCATACAAGGGGTTGGCTTCCGGTAAATAACCGATTTTTTGTTTGCAAGCAATGGGTTGTTCCGCAATATTTTTTTGGCCAATCAATACTTTTCCTTCATTGGGTTGAAGGTAACCGGTAATCATTTTTAAGGTGGTGCTTTTGCCTGCTCCATTGGGTCCTAAAAATCCAACTATTTCTCCTTTTCCGATAGTAAATGAAATATTCTTAACTGCTTTTTGTTCTCCGTAAAATTTGGAGAGCCCAACAACTTCAATCGACATAATTCCGCTTTGATTCAAAAATAATAAAATTAGGCTTTCCCATTTGTTAATTAAATTTTATCGTACTCTCCCTTTAATGCATAGTATCCAAAAATCATCAAACCAAGGGCAATTGGAAGAAATACTATCCCAAAAACCGCCCACTGAATTTTTGTGTCGATGCCAGGTTTGGCAATTATTTGAGTGGCCGCCGTTTGAACTAAATAATACATGGATATTGGTCCTAATAAAATCCAGATAATGCCTGCATATTTTTTTAGTTGATTCATAATTGTATCAATTTTATGCCTCAATAGGAGGGTCTATTTTATTTTGAATATACAATGTGCCAATCACTAAACATATTGATGAAACAATTATTGGATACATCAATCCTGCCAGTTTATCGTCGGTATAAATGGTGGTAAGTAATGTTGCAATGAATGGTGTTAATCCACCGAAAACACCATTGCCTATATGATATGGCAAAGACATAGAAGTGTAACGGATTTTTGTAGGAAATAATTCCACTAAAAATGCAGCAATTGGCCCATACACCATGGTAACATAAATGATCATGATAAAAACAATCCCTACCATTTTCCAATAGGCTATACCTGAAAGCGTTCTAACCATAGTTTCACCAATATAGGTGGTGGTTGCTTCTGTTTCGGCAATTTGTAATAAAGAATTGAATAAAAAATGATAAGATATAATTGCTAAAAACATTCCAGTTAACATGATCCACTTTCTGCCAATTTTATCGCTCCATGCTCCAAACACTACAAAGAATGGAGTGCCGAATAAAATGGCCCAAATGATTAAAGTACGTGATTGATCAAAGTCTATTTTACATACATTTTCAATAAATGATTGCGCATAAAATTGGCCTGTATACCAAACCACCCCTTGTCCCATGGTTGCTCCGAACAATGCCAATAAAACCATTTTTAAATTGGTCTTATGACCAAAACTTTCTTTGATCGGATTAACAGATGTTTTTCCACTCGCTTTTAGCTCTGTAAAAAGCGGCGACTCTTTCATCTTAAGTCGAATGTAAATCGAAACGATAACCAGTAATATAGATACCAAAAAAGGAATCCGCCAGCCCCAATCATTGAATTTGGCAATTGATTTTGCCGCATTGGCATCCAATGAATGTCTTGTTAAAAGAATCACTCCAAGGGAAACAAATAAACCCAATGTTGCGGTTGTTTGAATCCATGAAGTATAGAATCCTCTTTTGTGTTCTGGAGCATGTTCTGCAACATAAGTAGCGGCTCCGCCATATTCTCCCCCTAAAGCCAATCCTTGTAATAAGCGCAATAATAATACTAATATAGGGGCGGCATATCCGATACTATCGAAACCAGGAATCAAGCCAATGGCAAAAGTGGATCCACCCATAATCACCAAAGTGAGTAAGAATGTATGTTTCCTGCCGATGATATCTCCCAGTCGACCAAAAACCAAGGCACCAAATGGCCTTACGATAAATCCAGCAGCAAATGTAGCAAGGGTAGAAAGCAATGCTGCAGTTGGATTTGTTTTTGGAAAAAATTGACTGGCTATTACCGTTGCTAAGCTTCCGAAAATATAAAAATCGTACCATTCAATCAGCGTTCCCATGGAGGAAGCGGTGATTACTTTGCGCAATGTTTTTGTTTCGTTCATGTTGTACAATGAAACATCAACTTACGCCAATATTAGCATATTGCCAAGCAAGTATTGGCGTATATTTATATTCGAAATTTGTTTGTCATGAGTTATCCTTATCAGATCAAGAGTTTAGAAGAATATCAAATTGCCTATCAAAAAAGTATAGAAGATCCTGCAGGTTTTTGGGAAGAGATTGCCAATCATTTTACCTGGAAGAAAAAATGGAATAGCAAGGCTGATGTGCTCAACTGGAATTTTAAAGAACCCAAAGTAGAATGGTTCAAGGGCGCCAAATTAAATATCACTGAAAATTGTTTGGACAGACATTTGGCCGAAAGAGGCAATCAGCCTGCTTTAATTTGGGAAGCCAATGATCCTGATTATCCTAGCCGAATCTTAACATATAAAAAATTGCATGAAAAAGTTTGTCAATTTGCCCATGTATTAAAAAACAATGGGGTACAAAAGGGCGATCGGGTTTGCATTTATATGGGTATGCTTCCCAGGTTGGCCATTGCTGTATTGGCATGCGCAAGAATAGGGGCAGTGCACAGTGTAATCTTTGGTGGATTTTCTGCACAGAGTATTGCAGATAGATTAGAAGATGCCCAGGCAACATTTATTATCACCTGCGATGGTGCATACCGTGGAGCAAAAGACATTCCATTAAAAAGTGTAATTGATGATGCATTAATCGGAAATAAAACCATCAAAAAAGTAATTGTTGCAACCCGCACCAGAACAGCGGTATCCATGATCAAAGGAAGAGATGTGTGGTGGGAAGATGAGGTACAACAAGTAGAAGATAGTGGAATCACTTTTATTGAAGCAGAAGAAATGGATGCAGAAGATCCATTGTTCATTTTATATACATCAGGGAGCACTGGCAAACCAAAAGGAGTAGTACATACCTGTGGTGGATATATGATTTATGCCAACTATACTTTTGTAAATGTGTTTCAATATCAACCGGGTCAAATTCATTTTTGTACGGCTGATATTGGTTGGATCACTGGCCATAGTTATATTGTATATGGTCCATTAAGTGCTGGTGCAACAACATTGATGTTCGAAGGTGTGCCAACCTACCCAGATGCAGGAAGGTTCTGGGATATTGTAGATAAATTCAAAGTAAATATTTTATACACTGCACCTACTGCTATCAGAAGTTTGATGGGATTTGGTTTGGGGCCATTGCAAGGAAAAGATTTATCTTCTTTGAAAGTGCTTGGAACTGTAGGAGAGCCAATTAACGAAGAAGCATGGCATTGGTATGATGAAAATGTGGGCAAGAAAAAATGCCCCATTGTAGATACCTGGTGGCAAACTGAAACGGGTGCTTGTTTGATCAGTAATTTAGCAGGTATTACACCTTCTAAACCTAGTTGGGCAACACTTCCTATGCCTGGTGTTCAAATGCTATTGGTAGATGAGCATGGAAAAGAAGTGATTGGTGAACCTGGTCAAACAGTGTCTGGTAATTTATGCATCAAAGCACCTTGGCCTGGAATTTTAAGAACCACTTGGGGTGATCATGAACGTTGCAGAACCAATTATTTTGCCACTTACGAGAACCTGTATTTTACAGGAGATGGCGCATTGCGCGATAAAGATGGCAATTACAGAATTACAGGTAGAGTAGATGATGTGTTAAATGTAAGTGGACATAGAATTGGAACTGCAGAAGTAGAGAATGCGTTGAATATGCATGCAGGTGTAGTAGAGAGTGCAGTTGTAGGATATCCGCATGATGTAAAAGGGCAGGGTATTTATGCTTTTGTAATTTATCAGGGATCACATGCACAGAATACACACGGCTCGGGCGATCTGGTGCGAAAAGATATTTTGCAAACGGTTACCAGAATGATTGGAGCCATAGCTAAGCCCGATAAAATTCAATTTGTTTCTGGCTTACCAAAAACCAGAAGCGGAAAAATCATGCGCCGAATCTTGCGCAAAATTGCTGAAGGTGAAACAGAGAATTTAGGGGATATTTCTACTTTGCTCGATCCAGGTGTGGTAGAAGAAATTAAGAATGGGAGGATTTAATCAATCATTGTATTTTCTAATTGTTTGATCATCGTTGCAAAATTGGTAATGGCATTATTGCACAATACGATCAGTGTTTTTTTGCTATGGATGAATCGAATTATTTGCGTTTTGTAACCCGGGTTATCACCATTGTGAGACACATATTTATTGCCTATTCCATCGGTTTTTATATCCCAGCCAAATCCATAATTGGACACTGTTCCATTGTTTAATTCCGCTGGAGTGAACGCTTCATCTAATGTTGATTGTTTGATGAGTTGCTGGGTGTACAAAGCTTGATCCCACTTCAATAGATCCGCCGCAGTAGAACTGATTCGTCCTGGCCCTTTTCTATTACCCAACCAAATGGTGTAGTTGGATGATGGAAAAGAATCTGCTCGAACAAATGATTGTTTTGTAGGAACATAAATATGCCCTATTGCAAAATTTTTTGTTGATTTCTTTTCTTCCAATGTTCTGATGTCAGTATCCTTCATGCCAAGTTTTTTGAATATTTCTTTTCGGCAAAATTCAATAAAATCAATACCACTTGCTTTTTCAGCAATACTTGCGAGCAATACATAACCTGTATTGCTGTAATTGTATTTACTGCCAGGTTCAAATAAAATAGGAGGTTGATATTTGTTTAAATAGACAAGGATGTCTGTATTTCCAGCTACTTTGCTTTTATCCCAATATTGATCCATGATAGCTTGATAATCGGGTAATCCGCTCGTATGATTCAATAGATGTCGTATGGTAATTCCTTTGTAAGGAATATTCAGGTATTGCGAAACGGAATCATCAAAAGATAATTTCCCTTTTTCTTGCAATAGCATGATCGCCATTGCAGTAAACTGTTTGCTGACAGATGCTAGTTCAAAAATATCCGATTTCTTCAAAGTAGCTTTTTCGGCAAAATCTTTGTATCCATATGCTTTTTCAAAAACCACCCTTCCTTTATCTGCAAATAAAACAACACCACTAAATTGATCGGCTCTTACAAAAGAATCTACAATCGATTCAATGTTTTGTG
>REAV01000155.1 GCA_004294465.1 Sphingobacteriia bacterium
AAAAGATAAGAGATAAAAGATAAGAGATAAAAGATAAGAGATAAAAGATAAGAGATAAAAGATAAGAGATAATGCAATTTGATATCTCATAATTCATATCTCATAATTCATATCTCATAACTCATATCTCATAACTCATAACTCAATTAGCGAGGGGTGATACCCCGTAAGTTCAAAATCAATATAAAATGAAACTACACAACTTAAAACCTGCAGAAGGTTCAGTAAAAAAAGCAATCAGAATTGGTAGAGGTGAAGCATCTGGTAAAGGTGGTACATCTACAAAAGGTAATAAAGGTGGACAAAGCCGTGCAGGTTATAAAAGCAAAATGGGTCATGAAGGTGGACAAATGCCTATTCAGCGTCGTATCCCTAAGCGTGGGTTTAAAAATATCAATCGCGTAGAATACAAAGTATTTAACCTTGGTCAATTGGATCAATTGGTAGAAAAATACGGATTTACAGAAGTTTCTTTAGAAAACTTATATATCAATGGTTTGATCAACAGAACCGATCGTGTAAAAGTATTGGCTCATGGTGAATTGAAAGCTAAATTGAGCTTCAAAATCAATGCAATCAGTGATAAAGCAAAAGCAGCTATAGAAGCTGTAGGCGGTTCAGTAGAGATTATCAAATAATTTTACTGTAAATTGCCAGACGCATTTGATATGCGTCTTTTTGGTTTTTAAGTTTTAATGCCATAATTAAGCGAAGTGAAAAAATTAGTTGAAACTTTTAAGAATATTTGGACCATCGAAGAGTTACGTAATAAAATACTCGTAACACTTGCTTTGGTTTTGACTTACAGAGTAGGTACGCATATTGTATTGCCTGGTATTGATCCTAACAAAATTGAAGCAGCTATGGCCGCTTCAAAAAGTAATGGTCTTTTAGGCATTTTTGATATGTTTGCTGGAGGTGCATTTTCACAAGCATCTATTCTTGCTCTTGGAATCATGCCATATATTTCTGCTTCTATTTTTATGCAATTGATGACCATCTTGGTGCCTCAATTACAAAAAGTACAAAAAGAAGGAGAAAGTGGTCGTAAGAAAATCAATCAATGGACTCGTTACCTTACTGTAATAGTTACCGCTTTTCAGGCAGGTGCTTATGTTGCTTATTTGAATAGCCCAGGTTATGCAGAAGCAATCTTACCAGCATACAAAGCATATTTCTGGTTTTCAACTGTAATTACTTTAACAGCAGGTACATTATTTGTAATGTGGTTGGGTGAAAGAATTCAAGATAAAGGTTTGGGAAATGGTACTTCTATCATCATCATGGTAGGTATCTTAGCCCGTTTACCTCAATCTATTATTCAGGAATTTGGTGCCAAAGGAGTTAGTGGCGGCGGCGGATTGTTAATTTTCTTAATTGAAATTGCGATCCTGGTTACCATTATCATGGGTTTAATTATTTTGGTTCAAGGAGTAAGAAAAATTCCTGTAAACTATGCCAAGCAAATAATTGGAAATAAGCAATTTGGTGGTGCAAGACAATTCTTACCGGTAAAAGTTAATAGTGCTGGAGTAATGCCAATTATTTTTGCTCAAGCAATTATGTTCTTACCAACCTTAGCATCTTTTACCAATTTAGATTCTGCTCAGGGTATTGTAAAAATTTTCAATGACCATAGCAATGTGTGGTACATGGTAATTTACTCTGTAATGGTTATCGGATTTACTTTCTTATATACTGCATTGATATTTAATCCAAAACAAATTGCGGAAGATCTTAAGCGCAACAATGGATTTATTCCAG
>REAV01000127.1 GCA_004294465.1 Sphingobacteriia bacterium
ACCAAATTTTTATAAGGAAAGATATCGTCCGCAATTTCATTTCTCTACACAAAGAAATTGGATTAACGATCCGAACGGGTTGATCTATCATAATGGCGAGTACCATCTGTTTTACCAACACAATCCATTTGGAAATAATTGGGGACATATGAGTTGGGGTCATGCGGTGAGTAAAGATTTATTGAAGTGGAAAGAGCTTCCGGTTGCCATTAAAGAAACCAATGAAAAAATGATCTTTTCTGGGTCGATGGTGGCAGATTTAAAGAATAGAAGTGGGTTAGGGAAAAACAAAGAAGATGTTCCTTTGGTGGCTATTTATACAGCACACGACAACGCACTTCAAAATCAATACCTGGCTTATAGTATCGACGGTGGTAAATCATTTAGTAATTATACGGGCAATCCAGTATTGGATCTGCAAATGAAAGATTTCAGAGACCCCAATGTATTTTGGTATGAGGCTGGAAAAAAATGGATCATGTCGGTTGCAATGCCCAATGAAAAAATGATCTCATTCTATAGTTCATTTAGTTTGAAGCAATGGAAATACGAAGGAGATTTTGGTCCGGTAGGAGATCTTTCGGGAGTATGGGAATGTCCTGATTTAATTCAGGTGCCGATCGTTGGAGAACCATTAAAAAAGAAATGGGTGCTATTGGTTTCACAAAATTCTTCGATGCAATATTTTGTTGGAAACTTTAATGGCTCCAAATTTTTTAATGAAAATCCATCCAATAAAATTTTCAGACCAGATTATGGAATGGATTATTATGCAGCTGTTTCTTATAAAACAACACTAGATAAAATACCCGTAACCATTGGTTGGGTAAACAATTGGAATTATGCTGGAGATATACCTACCAAACCTTGGAAAGGAGCTATGTCTCTTCCAAGAAAATTAGCCGTTAAAAAAATGGGCAATGAATGGATTCTGATTCAAGAACCCATCAAAGCCATTAACAGCCTGCGTTCTACAGCGGAGGTTTTGAAAGAACCCGTTTCGGTTAAGACCAATTACACTACCCCTTTTAAAGGTCAATGTTTCGAAATGGAACTAGACATCAGGCCTACTGCAACCAGTGTGAGCGGAGTAAAAATTGCTGTTGGAGGAAATCGCTTTTTCTCGATTAAATACGTGGCCAATGTAGAACAATTGTATATTGAAAGAAGCAATCCCTTGGTACCATTTAGCGTACAGTATCCTTTCTTCAATCAAAAAAATGCGTATTTAAAAACCAAGAACGATGTAGTGCATTTGCATATTTATTTTGATAAGAGTATAGTAGAAGTGTATGCAAACAATGGCGAATTGGTATTTACTACACAGGTTTTTCCTGAAGAATCCGATACGGGTATTGAATTTTTTAGTGATGGAAACGCAACAGTATTCGAAAATGTTTGGTTCTGGCCAATGAAATCTATTTGGAAATAAACAGCATCTTTGTATTTGTAAAAACAGCAACATGAGTTTTAGAAATTTTAAAATGGTGAGTTACGTGGTATATGGCCGCGGAAGTTTTAATCAATTAGATGAAATTTTAGCACCGCAACGCAAGGGCGATGCTCCAATGATATTTTTAGTAGATCATTTTTTTGAAGGCAAGCCTTTATTGAATAGAATTCCTTTGAGAGGAAAAGATAAAGTGATCATGGCCGATGTAACATACGAGCCAAAAACCACACAGGTAGATGCATTGGCAAAATCATTGAAAGAAGAGTTTGGAACAGTGAGTGGTATCATTGGAATTGGCGGAGGCTCTACCATGGATTTAGCAAAAGCAGTTTCGTTAATGATGACCAACCCGGGATCATCTTCCGATTATCAAGGATGGGATCTTGTACAAGAGCCGGGTGTTTATAAAGCAGGTATTCCTACATTGAGTGGAACAGGAGCAGAAGTGAGCAGAACGACTGTGCTTACAGGACCAACACGTAAGCTCGGAATGAATTCAGATTTCACCCCCTTCGATCAAATTGTATTGGATCCAGAATTAACCAAAGACGCACCAGCCAATCAACGTTTCTATACGGGCATGGATTGTTATATACATTGTATAGAAAGCTTGGAAGGCACTTATTTAAATGAATTCAGTAAAAGTTATGGAGAGAAAGCGTTGCAATTGTGTCAAAAAGTTTTTGTAGAAAAAAATATTTGGGATGATGAATGTGATGATCAATTAATGATGGCATCTTATGCTGGCGGAATGAGTATTGCCTATTCTCAGGTAGGAGTGGCACATGCAGTGAGTTATGGTTTGAGTTATTTATTAGGCACCAAACATGGAGTGGGCAATTGCATCGTAATGAATCACTTGGAAGAATATTATCCTGCTGGCGTGAAAGAGTTTAAATACATGGTAGAGAAAAATAAGATCGAAATTCCTCAAGGTATTTGTAAAGGCTTGAGTGAAGATAATTTCGAAAAAATGATCAATGTATCGATGGGCATGAAACCCTTATGGGAAAACGCTTTGGGAAAAGACTGGGAAAAAATAATGACCCGCGAAAAGTTGAGGGCCCTATTCGACAAACTATAATAATTTTGCTGCTTTAATTAAATCTTCTGGTGTATCAATTTCTACACCCATGTATTGGGTGAGCACCATTTTTAATGGAATGCCGTATTCTAAATAACGCAAGCATTCAATTTTTTCAGCAGCTTCAAGTGGTGTCATTGGCCAGGCAGTAAAATCGAGTAATGCTTTTTTACGGAAAGCATAGACCCCAATATGTTCGTAATAAGGAATTTGTATATCCTTGTTGCGCGGATAAGGAATCACACTTCTAGAAAAAAACAAGGAATTCATATTACGATCAACAGCCACTTTTACATAATTGGGATCATTAATCAAGGCTTCGTCTTTTAGTTCCTGCATTAAAGAAGCCACTTGTACCGTAGGGTCACTAAAAGTTGTCAATAATTTTTCTAAAGGATCTTTTTGTACAAAAGGCTCATCGCCCTGCACATTTACAATGATATCCACTTCTAAATCTGCAGCAGCTTCTGCAATACGGTCGCTCCCGCTTTCATGATTTTTTTTACTCATGATGGCTTTGCCTCTATAACCTACTATTTCATTGAAAATAATCTCACTATCAGTAACCACCACCACTTCATCGAATAAACCTGTAGCCATTGTATTGTCGTAAGTATGCCTGATTACAGTTTTACTCCCAAGCATTTGCATGAGCTTAGCAGGAAAACGAGTAGCCGCATAACGGGCAGGTATCATCGCAACAATCTTCATGGTAATTATTTATGCAAAGATGCGCTAGTTTTATTTCTTTTTGAACCAAAAAAGTACAATTCGAAAACAAAGTATTAACCATTTTCCGGGAAATAAGAAAAATTCCAGGAATAGTATCATTCTATTTACATCATCACTCCATCTAAACGGATGATCAATTATTCCACCAAACAATCCTATATTTTTAATATTGGGTTTTGGAGAAACAAATAATGCAATGCACAAATAAATAGCAACAAATAAAAGACTGAGTAAAAAATTTTCTAGGCTAAAATTGATGAATAAAAAATAAAACAAAACAGACCATAAACCTAGGCCTCCAATTAAAACCATCAGTTTTGCCCAATTAGCAAACCCTTCCATTTTTTCTTGATGTATGCCAGTATTTATTTTGCCTATTGGAGCTGGGTTTCTGCCCTCCATTAGCCATTCAAAAATGCCCATAAATGTTTTAATAATTTGTTTTAATCGATCCGTCGAAAGGAATTTTTAATTGATACGCTAATTTTTCATCAGTGGAATCATCCAGCACATCAAGACCATAACGAATTTGTTCTATTGGAGTGTAATTAAAGGTTCCGAACAATCGGTCCCAAATAGAAAAAATATTTCCGTAATTACTATCTGTCTGAGGCTGTTGATAATGATGATGCACTTTATGCATATTGGGCGAAACAATGATCCAACTCAATGCATTATCAATGGCAACTGGTAATCGTAAATTGGCATGATTGAATTGAGAGAGTACCGCACTCATGCTTTGATACAACATCACTGTCCACATTGGCGCACCACATAGCGCAACACCAATAATTGTAAATACTGCACGAAACACAGATTCTCCTGGATGATGTCTGTTTGCTGTGGTAGTGTCTACATGGGTATCGGCATGATGTACCATATGAAATTTCCACATCCATTTTACTTTATGCTCAACAAAATGAATAAAATAAGCCCCTACTAAATCAAGTAATAATAAACCGCCGATCAATGTTACCCAGGTAGGTAACTCAAATAATTGTAAAATGCCGAAATGATTGTCGATGGCCCAATCACTGGTTTTTACCATCAATAAAGCAAAAGCGAAATTGATTACGATGGTAGTGATGGTAAAAAAAATATTAATGGAAGCGTGTTTCCATTTATTGTATTTAAATCCAAACAAAGGAGCTGCGCCTTCGATGATCCAAAAGAAGGTAATTCCACCAGCTAGAATAATAGCTCGGTGCAAGCTGGGTATATGAGAAAAATAGGCTACAATCGAATCGATCATAAAAGCAAAAGTTTCATGTAAGATACAAATAATGAAATAATAAAAATATTAGTCAGAATTATTCTTTTAGTTAATTTAGATTAAAACAAAGATAAAATTGGAGTTCTCAACCCTTTTTTGGAAAAAAATCAGATTAATATTTCCAATATTATTATTACTAATTGTTGGCATTAATTTTTTTGAAATAACGTTAAGAAGGGCAATAGCAAAGTATGCTCAATCTTTAGATTTTGAAGAAGAAACATGGAACCTACTTATACCAATTCTTTTATCTGGTATTGCATTATTCATTTTTCTTTTACCAAAACTAAAATTGTTGGTTTTTCCATCAAACGAGAAAACCACAAAGTATACTTTTTTAATTTTATCTTGGGTTTGGTTTGTTTTTTTGATTTCTTTTACTCAAAATTTTTATACCAATTATTCAAACAAATTAATTGATTTAAATAGAATAGAAGATATTCAAAGTGCGCCAGTTAGTAGATATTATCATTTAAACAATGGAAACCTTGCTAGAATTCACACTTGTTCATTTACTAATTATAGTGTTTCTAATAAAGGTGGGAGATTAAATATAAACATATATTTTTCGATTCCGATTTTTTCTCCAGGCAACTATTATCCTCAATTGGGCCATCCTTATTGGTATGGAGTAAAATTTCATAAAGAGTTTTCGAATAGGGTTTCAGCTGAAATCAAAAACAAAATGATCAATCAGTTTTATGATGAATGCAAAGAAGAGTTGAATACATTTGATGCAAAAAGAATGTCTTATTTGGTAAGAAAAACTTTATCAAAAGACACAAGATTTTTTTTTAAAGCAATCGAAAACAGGATGACTATTTTTAACCCCCAAAGCACCATCATCTTGCAAAACCCAGCGTATGAAGAAATTGCTGATATTACAGACAATGATTTAAAAGGGTTCTTGATTACTCTTTTTATCGGCTCACTTATATTCCTCTTGCTATTCTCTAATAAAAAAATAAGTTTAAAAGAAAGCACATTTGAAATTGAGCATACCAAATAAAAAAATTATGATAAACGATTACATTATCGCAATATTTCTCACACTGGCTATAATTGGAACAGCATTTGACTTTATAAAACATATTTCAAAAAATAAGAATAAAGTTTTTTTTCGGGCATGTATTTATTTAACTGCAATTATATCTTGGGCATTTAATATTTATGAGCATATCAAGAAAATTATCGAATAAAAAAACCCCGCAATAAAATTGCAGGGTTCAAGTATAAAAAAATTGAAGTATTAATTATTCAACATCAACGGCATCACCAACATCAACAAGTCTTCTCCTTCTGCTTGTTCGGTAGGTTTGATTAAACCAGCTTTGGTGGCAGTAGACAATTCCATTTTAATATCATCGGTATCAGCAGCGTTGAGCATTTCAATTAAGAAACGCGCATTGAAGGCAATTTGTAAATCTTCTCCATCGTATTGACAATTCATGCGCTCATTTCCTTCGAAACTAAAGTCTACATCCTGAGCGGCCATTTGTAATTCGCTGCCAGTAATATTCAAAGCAACCTGATTGGTGCTTTTATTAGAGAATACATTTACACGACGCAATGCATTTTGAAAATCGCCTTTATTAACAACCAATTTATATGGATTGTCTGCAGGGATTACCACTTTATAATCAGGGAATCTCGCATCGATCAATCTACAGATCATGTGAGTAGAACCGTGTTGTACAAATAAATGATTGCTATTGTAACTGATTGTTAATTCATCTTCGTTATCTGGCAAAGCATTCTTCAATAAGTTCAAAGGTTTTTTTGGAACGATGAACGAATCGGATTTAGTAGCGTGCGTATCGGTGCGCTTATAGCGAACCAAACGGTGTGCATCGGTAGCTACCAGCTGAACACTGTCTTTGGTTAATTCGAAGAACACTCCGGTCATTGCTGGGCGTAAATCATCTCCACTAACTGCAAACAAAGTTTTATTGATACCAGTTAATAAAGCAGTACTGCTCATTTTAAAACTGGTAGTATCATCCGACGATGGCTCTTTTGGAAAATTGTCAGGGTTTTCGCCCATCACCTTGTATTTACCATTATCACTGGTAATTTCAATAGCAAAGTTTTTGTCGATAGTGAATGTAAGTGGTTGGTCGGCAATGTTTTTAAGAGAATCCAACAAAATTTTTGCAGGAATACAGACTTTTCCATTGGCCTTACTTTCTACATCCATCTGAACCCGCATAACGGTTTCGAGGTCGGTTGCCACTACATTGAGCTTTTTATCTTGAATCTCAAACAAAAAATCTTCGAGAATCGGCAAAACCGTATTTGCATTGATAACACCGCTGATCTGTTGCAAATGTTTTAATAAAGAAGAAGAAGAAACGATAAATTTCATAAAGGCGTTTTATACGTAACAAACCTAGTGCAAAATCTTAAGATTCTGCTACCAAAATAGTACCATTTTTTTAAATGTATACAACTATGGTTTAGATGTGAATTTGAGGGTAATTAGGCCCTATTGAGCTGTTCAATCAATTGCTGGTACCTTATTCGATTGATGGGCTTTACAATGTATTCGGCAACCGAGCTGTATTCCTTGGACTTTTGGATATCACAATCATCCACAGAAGAGCTCACCATATAAATGGTAATTGCACTTTTGAGCGAATTGTTTAGTTTTTGGTATTCATCTAAAAACTGCCATCCATTCATTACAGGCATATTGATATCCAAAAAAATCACATCTGGTAATTCCTCCTGGCTATTGTTTTGTTTATCCTGAAAAAAGCCAATAGCTTCTTTGCCATTGTAAAAAGAAAGAATATTTTTAGCCAATCCGGT
>REAV01000128.1 GCA_004294465.1 Sphingobacteriia bacterium
ATCTTATAACTTTTCATCTGCCCAAAATTGGAAATATGCAAAGACAAATACAATTGAAAAGCTTCAATTAAATGCCTGCGTGTTTGTTGATTTAATAAAATAGTTTCGAGTTCATTGTAAAAACCCAAATTGGCAATCATCGAAGTGGTTTGAGCCAGCGAACCTTCTAAAAAATAAGGATGTGAAGGTTTTTCAGTTACAAACATTCCTTCTTGTAAATCAACTATGGGTGTAGAAATGGAGTAAGATCCTTGCAACTGAAAACCCAATTCTGCCGCCAAATGTAAAGTGAAATACAAAGGCAAATTTCCAGTTAGTGTAGCCGAACCCTTATCCAATTGTTTGAGTGTATCTTCAATCAAATAAAATAATTCAGGGTTGGCTTCTGGCTGTTTTAAACTGTGTTGTAATAATTCCATTACATACATTGCAACGGTGTTCTTTACTACATCAAACAATACTTGCTCATACATATAGGCCCAACTATATTCTTTG
This sequence comes from Sphingobacteriia bacterium, assembly GCA_004294465.1. Classification (GTDB taxonomy): domain Bacteria; phylum Bacteroidota; class Bacteroidia; order Chitinophagales; family Chitinophagaceae; genus Sediminibacterium. The sequence continues at coordinate 496 of REAV01000128.1, forward strand.
ATGAATTGAAGTTGTTTTAACTCATTATGATGAACTTCCAATGCCAATATAGCTCCGGGTTGAAAATAACTGGCTTTCCCAGCTGATGTTTTGCTGCTTTGTCTTACCCCTTTTACAATGTATTGTTGAATACCAAATAATTCTGTGTAGATACTAGTAATAATACTCGTATCGCCGTACTTCACTGTACGCAACACAACACCCTTGGTAGCATGAATCATATTCAGCAAGTTAATCGTAAAATAATTAATTTTAAATAATAGAAAATTTGTTGAAACCAAAGAAGATGAGATTTACCCATAAAAATCTAGGCCTACTATTGATAAGTTTGATGCTATTTAACAATGCTTATTCATGGGTATATCCAGAACATAGGAAAATATCTTTGTACAGTATTCTTCAAATGAATAGTGCTTATCGATTACAATTAGATGAATTGTGGACAAAAGCAATAATGGGCAATGAATCTAGATTAACCTCATCAATTGTCAATCAATCGCATGGTTTAAGTCCTCAGCAATTGGATTTTCCATCATGGTCTGGTATTGCAGGAGATCATAGTTGCTCACCGCAAAATTTATTATCGATTGTAAATAACAGTAACTGGATTTTAAAAGTAGCATCCATCACAGCCCATTTAGAAAAAGACTTAAATGCTGCCAATTCAAATAGTAAAATTTCTGCTGCACTTCACAATTCAGATATGCGTTTGCAAAGAGTCGACCAAGAATACTCCAGCAGAGCGAGTGCCAATTATGCGCATTTCTTATTAACCAGACAAAAAGTAGATTCAGATGCCGCTACTTATTTTGAATCCTGTTTAAAGGAAGGTGCTCCAGTAAATGCCATTGGATTATTCACTTACTATCACTTCATTGCCCTGAATAAAGCTTTTAAAGCAAGGGATCCACAATTATCCAAAGAAGAACAATCTGCATTATTATTGTCAGCATTTGCAAACGAGGCATTTGCTGAACATTTTTTACAAGATGTTTTTGCTGCAGGACATATAGCGGGCATCTGGGGATCGGCTTCTGTTAGAAAAGGAACCCATGATTATTATAATGAAAAAGGCCTTGAAGTTGCTAAATGGAATGGTGAAAGAATGATTGTAACTGGCGATGGATATTTAAAAGAAGTTGAAGCACAAAAATTGGGTGAAATAATTAGAATAAGTCTGGAACAAATGATTGATGCTGCTTTTGGGAAACTTAACATGCAAGAAAAAAACAATCATGCATTATCAAATAAAATTGAAGAAGATTTAAGTATTTGCACATCAACAACAATTCAATTATTAAATGCTGATATAAGTATTGTTCAACCCATTTTAATTCAAACACCAGTTCCAGGATTATCCAGTGGACTGGGAGCATTGCCAAGAACAAACGCTGAAATAGGTTTATTTATCGGAATTTCATCAAGTTTAAATTTACATACAATCAATGGTGGTTTTGGAAAAGATCAAACTGATAAAGGAGTAGTTGGAGGATTAGAAGCCAATTTTAGAATTGGCTATGGATTAGAAGGAGTGTTGAATCAATCTGGGGATGGCTTGTTTTTTTTACAATTTGGATGGACCCAGAATTCTGCATCTACCAACCGATTTGCAGAAGATGGAGGAGGATTTGCCAACAGTACGATTGGTGCTGCCATACCAGGACGTGGAGCATATAATATTCGTTTAAGAATGCCCTTTTATATTTTACCTGGAGATTTGATATTGGCTGCACCTCTTTTACTTTTCGCACCAAAAACCTATCAAAAGATGGCGGTGAATGCAGGAAATGGAGGTTTGATTCCTTGGCAATCTGCTATATCAACTTCTGTAGGAAGATTTCAATTTATGTTGGGAAGAGAAGTAGGTGTAAGTTTATTTGGCATTGGTAAAACCAAAGACAATCTTATTCTTCCTATTCAAAATACTTCCAACAGTTTACTATTAGAATATAGTTCTATAAAATTTGATTTTCCAATAATAGAATATCGACCATATAGATTTTACTCTGCACAACAGAGTTCTAGTTTTATTTTTCAATTAACAGGAGGATTTGATAATCCAATAAAAAGTAAAATTGTACTGCCTGAAAACTCAACTATTCCTACTCCACCTTTAAAAACAGTATGGCATATTGGATTAAGGATGGTGTTTAACTGGAGGAATTATCTATAAATCGATTATCCTAATCTAATAATTTGTATTTATTTGTTTACCCGGTTTTGGATAATGGAATTTCATTGATTGAAACTTTTGGAAGCGCTACGGGAATCAACTGAATAATTCCTACTGCGTTTAACCCTCGCATTACAAAAAAAGTAAGATCAAACTCAAACCATTTCTTGGCAAAATTGGCATCGTCTTTAGCATAATGATGGTTGTTTTGAAACAATTCACCCATCAATAAAATACCCCATGGAGAACTATTCTTCGAATGATCGCCATTATCATAATTACTATAGCCATATTTATGACCGCACCAGTTGACCACAGCACCTTGTATAGGGCCCATTAAAAAATGGATGGGCAATAACAAATACCACCAAGCATTGGGTGCAAAATAATAATAGAAAGCAATATATCCCATCATGAAAACAATTCGGGTGACTGGATGATGTCCAAACTTATCCAGCTTATCCCATACGGGTAAATAGTCTTTGGTAAACTGTGCTTCTGGTAAATTCTTACCTGTTAAAAATCCACGAAAAATCAAAATAGTGCTTTGCATCATTTGATACACATCTGTAAAAAAATGTGGTGAATGCGGGTCTTTCTCAGTATCACTGTATACATGATGCATTCTATGCATTACTCCGTATGCTCGAGGAACTAAAAAAGAAGAACCTTGTACAAACCAAGTGGTTAAATAAAAAAATCGTTCCCAGTTTTTACTGGTGGTGTACATTTTATGAGAAGCAAAACGATGCAAGAAAAAAGAATGGAAAAACAAAGACAGGAACCAATGGGCTCCAAAAAAAATCAGGATTGCAAGCATCGTTGGGGAATTGAAGTTTCGTAAGGTAGTTGATTAAAACTACAATCTCAGTTAATTCAACAACTTGCTGCTTATTTCAATAAAGGCTTAAACAACTCCTGTAAACTGTTTTAAGAAACGAACATCATTCTGTGAATACAATCTTAGATCATTCACCTGGTATTTTAACTGAGTAATTCTTTCTACACCCATACCAAATGCAAAGCCAGTATACTTATTAGAGTCGATTCCAAAATTTTCCAACACTTTTGGATGTACCATTCCGCTTCCTAAAATCTCTACCCATCCTGTATGTTTACAAATATTACAGCCCTTGCCTCCACAAATCAAACAACTGATATCCATTTCGGCACTTGGCTCAGTAAAAGGGAAATAACTAGGTCTGAATCGTACTTTCACCTCTTTGCCAAACATTTCTTGAACAAAAAAGTAAAGGGTTTGCTTTAAGTCGGCAAAGCTTACATTCTCATCTATATACAATCCTTCTACCTGATGAAAAAAGCAATGTGCTCTGGCACTAATGGTTTCATTTCTATATACTCTTCCAGGACAAATCACTCGAATTGGTGGTTTTTGATGCTCCATCACCCTTGCCTGAACACTGCTTGTATGTGTACGAAGTAACCATGTTGGTCCATTTCCATCCTCAGGCTTTTTAATATAGAAAGTATCTTGCATATCGCGTGCAGGATGGTCTTCCGGCAAATTCATGGCGCCGAAATTGTGCCAATCATCTTCAATCTCCGGACCTTCTGCCACTACAAAACCCAATCTTTTAAATATGGATACCATTTCATTTTTCACCAAAGTCAATGGATGTCTGCTTCCTACAGCAACAGGATCTCCAGGTAATGAAAAGTCGTATGTAGCTGCGCTGGCATTAGCAACTGGCGCAAAATTGCTTTGTAATTGGTCGAATTTGGCTTCAGTAAAGAGTTTGAACTCATTCAATATTTGCCCAAATGTCTTTTTTTGATCGTTGGGAACATTTTTCATTTCGCCCATGATGGATTTTACCAAACCCTTGGTACCCAACCATTTGATGCGAAATTGCTCCACATCTTCTGCCCCTGAAGCCACAAAAGCTTCTATTTCTTGTTTATATGCTGCTATTTGATTCAACAAATGTTCCATAGTGCGAAGATAAAAACTAGATTCCGTAGACTGAAAAATGATTTGAAGCCCCCTACAATGTGTATATTTGTTACTGCAACAAGCAATTTTACATGGATTATAATACAAGTAGGAATTTTTTAGGGATGAAGGAATATGGCCGCCACGTTCAGAAAATGGTGGAATATGTACTCACTATCGAAGACAGAGAGAAGCGCCAGCAACAAGCGCAAGCGGTGATTGAATTGATGGGATTTTTGAATCCACATTTAAAAAATGTGGAAGATTTTAGGCATAAATTATGGGATCATCTTTTTTTCATCAGCAATTTTAAGTTAGATGTTGATAGCCCATATCCTATCCCCACCAAAGAAACGTATAAATTAAAACCAGATCCTTTGCCTTATCCAAAGCGTCATCCAAAATATGCGCATTTAGGAAAGAATTTGGAAGTAGTTATTGATAAAGCATTGAAAGAAGAAGACCCAGAGAAAAAAATAGGTTTTGCCAATGCCATTGCTTACTACATGAAATTATCTTACAGTACTTGGCATAAAGAATTGGTTCATGATGATGCCATTCGTTCCGAATTAAACAGTATTACTGGTGGACAATTGGAATTTAGCAATACACCTTATATAAAACACCGTAACCAGAATTTTGTAAGTGACGATTATCCGCCTGCTCGAAGTGGTGGAAGATGGCAGCAGAATTTTGGTGGAAGAAATAATCGTCCTGGTGGTGGCCAGCAACGCAATAACGATAACAGAAATGGCCCAAGAAATAATCGACCTGGTGGAAATGGTGGTGGCCAGCAACGCAATAACGACAATAGAAATGGCGGAGCGCCACGCAACGACAGAAATGCAGGTGGCGGATTTAAGAAAAGGTACTAATTATTTTAATCGACATTTATACAGCATCAGTAAACACTGATGCTTTTTTATTTAACTTACTTCTTCAATAACTAGTAATGAGTAGTTTCGAAGTCATCGGCGGAAAAAAATTAAGTGGCACGATTGTTCCACAAGGTGCTAAAAATGAAGCCTTACAAATATTATCTGCAGTTGTATTAACCGATCAAGTAATTACAATTTCCAATATTCCTGATATTGTAGACGTAAATTTATTGATTGAATTACTCCATGAGATTGGTGTAAAAATCAATCGTATCAGTGCAGACACTTATTCTTTCCAGGCAGATCAAATTGATATTGACTATTTAGCATCAGAAGATTTTAGAAAAAAAAGCGGAAGACTAAGAGGCAGTGTAATGCTTGCTGGGCCTATGCTAGCGAGATTTAAAAAAGCATATATCCCAAAACCTGGGGGAGATAAAATCGGAAGGAGAAGATTAGACACCCATATCATCGGTTTTGAAAAACTGGGTGCTACATATGCATATGATGATGCATTGGGATGTTTTACTTTATCATCCAACCAATTGAAAGGAACTTTTATGTTATTGGATGAGCCATCAGTAACTGGTACTGCCAATATCGTAATGGCAGCAGTATTAGCAGAAGGTATCACCACTATTTACAATGCAGCATGTGAGCCTTATTTGCAGCAGTTGTGCAATATGCTCAATCGTATGGGCGCAAAAATTGCTGGCATTGGAAGTAATTTATTGACCATTGAAGGAGTATCAAAATTGGGAGGAACCGAACATCGCTTATTGCCCGATATGATTGAGATAGGCAGTTTTATTGGCCTAGCTGCGATGACGCAAAGTGAAATCACCATAAAAAATGCAGGAGTTGCACACTTAGGAATTATACCTGAAAAGTTCAGGTTACTAGGTATTGAATTTGATATCAAGGATGATGATATTTATATACCTGCACAAGATTCATATACGATTCAAACTTTTATGGATGGAGGCATCTTAACTATTTCCGATCATCCATGGCCAGGTTTTACGCCCGATTTATTGAGTATTGTTTTAGTAGTTGCCACACAAGCAATTGGCAGTGTACTCATTCACCAGAAAATGTTTGAAAGTCGTTTATTCTTCACCGATAAATTAATTGATATGGGAGCGCAAATAATTTTGTGCGATCCACATCGTGCAACGGTTATTGGTTTAGGAAGAAAAAATAATTTAAGAGGAATCACCATGAGTAGCCCCGATATTCGAGCAGGTCAAGCTTTGCTGATTGCAGCATTGAGTGCCGAGGGTAAAAGCACTATTCAAAATATTGAGCAAATAGACAGGGGGTACCAGTTTATAGATACCCGCCTGCGTGCACTGGGTGCGGATATTCAAAGGAAATAATGTTATTTCAACTTTCCTTCTAAACCAGCCCATCCTCCTCCATTATACACTTCTGTAAAGCCATTAGACAGCATCCAGGATTTAGCCGAACCACTTCTCATGCCAGAAGCGCAACATGTAATCACAGGTTTGTCTTTTTTTAATTTCGAAGCAAGTTGTGGTAAACGATCTAGCGGCAAATTGATTGATCCTTTGATATGGCCCGAACGATACTCACCTTCTGAACGAACATCAACAATTTGTGCGCCATTGCTCATAAGAGCAGCATAGTCCACTGCAGGGCCTACACCGAATAAATTTTTCAAAAATTCCATCATTTAATTTGTTTTAATTTTTAAACAGTTTCAAGAACTGGCTGATTGTTATATACCATCACACCATTGTACCATATCTCCCAAGTTACTGGTAATATTTTTTTAAGCATATGACTCACCCCACAATACTTTTCCTGAGAGTCCATAACGGCAC
>REAV01000209.1 GCA_004294465.1 Sphingobacteriia bacterium
GGACCATTAGATAAAAAAATGTACAGCGACAAAATTGATCGGATTTTATTGCATCGTACTTGGGGTTACCTGATTTTATTAGCCGTACTGTTTCTATTATTTCAAAGTGTATTTGCAATTGCAAAGTATCCGATGGATGCTATTGAGACTGGCTTTGCACATATCAGCAGTTGGTTGGCCATTCAATTACCCGATGTTTGGTGGAGTAATTTAATCATCAATGGTTTTGTTGCAGGCTTGAGCGGAATTTTGGTATTTGTTCCACAGATCATGATTTTGTTTGGATTAATTACCATGCTGGAAGACAGTGGCTACATGGCACGCATTGGTTTTTTAAGCGATCGATTGATGCGCAAAGCAGGGTTGAATGGAAAGAGTGTAATGCCGATGATCAGCAGTTTTGCTTGTGCTGTGCCTGCCATCATGAGTGCCAGAAATATTGAAAATAAAAAAGAAAGATTGCTCACTATTTTGGTAACGCCACTCATGAGTTGTAGTGCAAGGTTACCCGTGTATACTATTTTAATTGCCTTGGTAATTGATGATCATTACTATTTTGGGTTTATTAGTTTACAAGGTTTGGTAATGATGGCTTTGTATTTTCTCGGCACATTTATGGCGCTATTGGTTAGCTATATATTGAAGTGGTTTATCAATATTAAAGAGAAAAGTTTTTTCATTCTAGAATTACCATTGTACCGTTCTCCCCGTTGGAAAAATGTAGGCATTACCATGGTGGAGAAAGCAAGAATATTTGTTACTGATGCAGGAAAAGTTATTATGATCATTAGTTTGCTTTTGTGGTTCCTGAGTTCATTCGGGCCTGGTAAAGCCATTGATCAGGTAGAAGATAAATATGCACAAATGATTCAGGCAGCACCAGCATCTAAAGATTCATTAAAGCGTGTTGCATCGGCAGAAAAATTACAACATTCTTATGCAGGCATTTTAGGCAAAGCCATTGAACCTGCAATTGCACCTTTAGGATATGATTGGAAGATTGGCATTGCACTTATTACATCATTTGCAGCAAGAGAAGTATTTGTAGGTACAATGGCCACTTTGTATAGTGTTGAAGCAGATGATGACCAATCGCTTCGCGCCAAATTACAAGCCGCTACTCACGAAGATGGACGAAAAGTTTACACCCTACCGGCCGCATTGTCTTTAATGGTATTTTATGTATTGGCCATGCAATGCATGAGTACATTAGCCGTAGTAAAACGCGAAACCAAAACCTGGAAATGGCCGGCATTTCAATTTGTTTACATGACTGTGCTGGCTTATGGAATGAGTTGGTTGGTCTATGTTTTGTTTAGTTAGCAATTTTAATTGCTTCAATTTGAAAAAGCATATTATCTTCTCTAAACATACGTAAATATAGTGGTGTATAGTCAGGCAATATATTTTTAAATAAAAATTGAGAGCCAATCATTGGAATGGAGGGTTGTATCTTTTTAGTAGCAAAGATTTTATATTGATTAACTTCCTTTATTAATTCTTGTGTAAATGTTTTAAAAAGCTTTTTTTCAACTATTTCAATTAAAACACAATCGTACCCAAGTATATTTCTACTGCTATCTTTAAAAGATATCGAGTAATCAACAACTGCATCTGGATTATTATTAATGTTAAAACTTAAAGAACTGGTATCAATTCTAAGTTTTCCTTTATTATAAACAGAATCTATGATGTGTTTACGTAACGTTGTAATATTCATTATTTCGGTATATAAAGGGCTCCCTACGTAAACAT
>REAV01000129.1 GCA_004294465.1 Sphingobacteriia bacterium
ATATAATAATGAAGCTGGTCCTTTGAGTACTTCTATTTTTTGAACACTGCTTTCATCAATTTCAATTCCATGTTCATCGCCCCATTGTTGTCCTTCTTGTCTAACACCATCATTGATGGTAATGATTCTATTATACCCTAATCCACGAATGATTGGTTTTGAAATAGCCGGACCTGTACTCAATGCAGCTACACCAGGCACTATCCTACTTATTCCATCAATAATATTGGTAGAACTAGTTGCCAATAAATCTCCTTTTTTAACGATAGATACTGGTTGTGCTGATTGCTTGACCCTCATTGCTGATGCAACACCAGTAACAGTTACCGCTTCATTTTCAACTACTGCAATGGCCAATTTGAATACTCTATTTGTATTGGCTCCAATTTCTACAGTTTCCAAAAAAGATTTGTATCCAATGAATGAAACTTCAACTAAATATTTTCCTGCAGGAACTTGCGGAGTTGTAAAACTTCCATCAACAGTTGAAACCACGCCTAATTTTGCTTCATGCAAAAAGATAGAAGCACCCATTAATGGTTTTCCAGTTATGGCATCAAGTACATTGCCTTTTAAGACTCCTTTTTCAAGAGGAGATAAATCACTATTAACAACTGCACTAAAAGTTTTTGCATCTATTTGAATAGAAAACAATAAAATGGTTGCGAAAACAACAAAAAGTCTTGAAATCATGATGTATATATTTGCTACTATGTTGCAAATATAAGAAGAATGAGAATATTTACATCATTGTTGCAAATATTTTTTTTAGGCTATCTTCCCGCCTTGATCATGGCCCGCACTTGTTGAACGCTCATATTTTGTAATCGTACATAGTATATTCCTGAAGGAATGGTTCCTGCATTAAAAGTAACTGTATAAGTACCAGCTGTATAGGTTTGATCGGTTAAATTAGTAATTACCCTTCCCATGGTATCTAAAATTTGAATCAATGTATGGCCTCCGTTGGTTTTGAAAGTAATAATAGTGCTGCTGGTAAAAGGATTAGGATAATTACTAACCAATGTTTCGCCAGATAGATTCACTGCTTTTTTACAGCTAGCAGCATTCACCAAAGGCATTGTTTGAAAATTCTTGAGCATTACCTGTTGTAAATCTTTGTTATCTACACAAAGCCAATTGCTCAAAATGGTTGCATATACACTTCTAAAATCGTACTGGAAAGGAAGGTTATCATTAAACGTTACATTAGAACCAAACATAGGCGTGTCGCCAGTTACACCACCCAGTACATTTTTACCAAATACAAAAGAAGGTGCAGCAGAACCATGATCGGTTCCAGTACTAGCATTGCTTTTTATCCTTCTTCCAAATTCGGAGAAAGTCATTCCAATAACGCGCTCTTCGATGTCTAAAAATTTAAGGTCGTCTTGAAAAGCCTTGATTGCATTGCTTACATTACCCAATAAATTTGCATGAGATCCAGTTGTTGTGTCGGTTGAATTTACTTGAGCAGAATGTGTATCGAAGCCTCCGTAATTAACCATGTACACCCTTGTTTGCAAACCTCCTTTTATTAAACGTGCTACAATTTTTAACTGGTCTGCCAAACTATTACCTGTTGGATAAGTTACTTGTGTAGGTACTTTTGCTGCAGCATCTTTAATAACCGTAGCATATTGTTGTGTTTGTTGAGAAACCTGTCTTACAAAAGTCAGTTCTTTACCAGCAGGTGTATTGGGTGCAGGATCTTGTATACCATTCACTAAATTATAAAAAGTCGAAGGATTGCTAATACTCATGCCCATACTTACTGCTGGACCTTGTAATGTAAGTGAAGTGGCAGAGCCAATTTGAATAGCCAAAGGATCTCTCATAGAAGAATTGGGATATCCATTGGGGAAATTTGGATATTCATAATTAAGATACCTTCCAGCCCATCCACTGTTTACCACATTATTACTATCACTAGCACTCATCCAAATATCTGTAGCTCTAAAATGAGAAAAGCTAGGTTGCGGATACCCTACCGAATGAATCACATTTAATTTGCCTTCGTTAAACATGGCTTGCAATCCAGTCATAGCAGGATGTAACCCCGTTTTTGTAATTCCATTTAATTTCAACACTTTGTTTTCTGGAATATAAATATTGGGGCGAGCAGCAACATAATTGCTAAAATTCTCCAATGGAATGACCATATTCAAACCATCATTACCTCCGTTCAATTGTATAATCACTACAATATGATCTGTATTGGTAACTGGCATAAACATAGACTGTGCAAAAGGAGAATCAGCTCCAAATGCTTTAAACGAAAAGCCTCCTACCAAGGATGGCAATGCAATGCCAGCAGGTACAGTATTTCGTAAAAAGTCTCTCCTTTTCATAGTCAAACAATTATGATAGCTGATATTCAGCCAGATTCATTAAGTATTTTATTAAATCACGAACTTTATTTCTTACACTCGTTGTATTATTGGTATTGGAGGGAGTAGCAATAAATAAATCCCAAGCTTCCGTCCAATAAATATCGGTTGATTGCCCAGATAATAAAATATCTCTTTTTAGTTGCGCTTTTGATGCTGCAGTAATATCAATTCGATACATTGCAGCAACCAAGTCATTGATCAACACATTTGGATCTCTGGGATTGGATAAGGTTTTTGCATATTCAGCTCCATCAATCACTATCTTCTTGCTATTAAAAGTATACCCATTTACAACCAAGGTATCAGAAAATTGATTTCGTTTAGGAAGTGTATCGGAGTTGATCCAGATCTGGTAAAATTGGGGCTCTTGATAATAGGCTTTCCAACCACTAACATCTGGTGGATCTCCTATACTTTGTTGCATATTGGTTACCCAGCTTACTAAATAATTATACATTCCATAATTAGTAACATAATCAGCAGATGGTTGAAACGCCACGTTAAACTCCCTGCATAATCCTACAACCAGATCTACCGGGCTTTTAATTTGACATCCTCTTGATAAAGAATCAAAAAAATGTTCGCTCTTTAAAAGCGCAGATAATACTGGCTTTATTTCATAATTGCTATTTCTAAATAAATCAGCCAATGGCGTAATTACATTTCTTTCTACACTGGCATCGATATCATAATAAACAAACCAACGATAAATTCTTCTACAAACATATTTTGCAACTTCTTGAGTTGCAAAAATCATATTCAACATTTCGTCTATTTCCTGCTCACCACCAGTAGCACCCGTTCTTCCTTGAATAACGGTATTGTTATAAAAAGAAGAAAAAGCCTTATTGGTTTTATCGTGTCTACTTTCGGTAAAGTAAGAGGATATTGTGGTTGCATTTACCCTCCATCCAGTAAGCACTTTTGCCGCTGCTTTTACATCGTCTTCTGTATATTTTGAATCTGGCCCTTTTCCACAACAAAATAGTTCTTGAATTTCTCTTCCGTAATTCTCATCAGGTGCTGTTGCAGTGTTGAGTTGACCATTTAAATAGACCAACATAGCCGGGTCGAGTGTAACAGCTTTGGTAAGGGTCTTGAAATTTCCTAAAGCAGATGTTCTTAATAAATTATGGTGTTTATAAACATATTGCGAGTTACCGATATCATTGGATTCTGTAGCAAAATGATTGTGCCAGAAAAGGGTCATTTTTTCTCTGATACTTCTATCTTGGTTAATCATTACACCCATCCACCATTTTTTAAAAGAAGACCTTCTCAAACTATTAATAGTTCCATCGGTATTGGTATCATTTACCCAAGTTGTGCCAATCAAAATATTATTATCTGGTACTGCAGCAGTTCCTACACTATACTCTTTCAAAGGAGGGGCCGGAAATGGCGCCGTTGGATTTAATAATTCATCCACCGTTTGATTCAAGTTTTTATTCTTAAAATAATTGAGGTCTGCCTTAGAAACACCAAATAAAGTTCTTTTCAATAAATGGGTTAATTCTAGTTCGGTAAAATTTCCGGCAAATGGCGCCAATCCACCAGCTGGAGGCGGAGGAGATACGATGGCGGCAGCATTGAAGCCTTTCTTTTCCGTCTTTACTTTTAAAAAGGACCTTCTGTCCATAATACATTAATTGTTAAGAATAGATACCAAAATACTAAAAATGTGGCTTTCAAGAAATAAAATGATTTTGTTCTACTAAAAAACCCCTAAAAGCCGCAAAAACATGCAGCAGAATGAATAAAAATATGTCTTATATTTAGGGTTAATATACTCCCAAAAATGACAGAACAAGCCATTTTAGTAGGCTGTTTACAAAATGACCCATCCGCTCAACGCGAACTGTATAATCGTTACAGTCCGAAAATGTTGAGTGTATGTTATCGTTTTGGTCAAAATAGGGAAGATGCAGAAGACATGTTGCAAGAAGGGTTCATTAAGATCTTCACTCAAATTCATACTTTTCAAAATAAGGGTGCATTTGAAGGATGGGTAAGAAGAATCATCGTGCATACCTGCATTAACTTTTTGAAGAAAAACAAAAAGTTTAATGAAAATATCGATTTGGAGCATGCTGGCTATTTAGAAGTGAAAGAAGAAACAATGCCTTCGATTATGCAAGCAAGACAAATCATTGAATGTATTCGACTTTTACCATTAGGTTATAGAACTGTTCTGAACTTATATGCATTGGAAGGATATAGCCATAAAGAAATTGGCGAGATGTTGGATATTGAAGAAAGTACGAGCAGAAGTCAATTTACCAGAGCAAAATCAATGTTAGAAATGATATTGGTGAAAAAGAGAATTATCGAACAACCAAAGGAAGATTATCAATGGTTAGCTGCTTTAAAAAAGTAGTTTCATTGATTTGTTTATATGGAGTACAAGAATTACCAAGACGACGAATTTAAGCAACTGCTACAAGATGAAGTGAAGCATCATCGTATGTATCCGTCTGATCATGTCTGGAACAATATTAGAACAGAGATTCACGGAACACAAACATGGCCAGCACTCACTTTTATTGCGCTTTTTATTATTGTTGGCCTGACTGTTTCTACTTTACTCATGTCTCCTTCAGCTGAAAGAATTCAATCGATAGCAGCTATTGAAGCAGCGCCTAAAAAAGCCATTGCCAGAACCAATCAAATAGCTCCAAAGGAATCTACTGAATCTTATTTAGGAGTGATTGAACCACAACAAATTACTGATTACACTATTTCTGCAATTTCAAATAACCAATTACAAGAATCGGTATTGATGCAGGATGAAAATACAGTTTCATCCAATCCAGAATTAACTGTTGGTATAGAAAAAACCAGCCCTGCTATAACAGCTGACAACAAAGCGGTTCTCTTGCCAATCAATATAAATTCAATTACAGCAAATACAATAACCCCATTGAATTTAAATACTATTTCTGTAAAGGATGAAGCAATTGAATCAAAAGAATTGATCATTCCAAATTTATTGAAATCAATTCCTGCTAATCAACAACCCATAATATTAGAGGAAGAATATTTAAAAAATATTGTTACATCAACCAAAACCATTCCTTGGAAAAAAGTATCAAGAGTTGGATTTCAATTTTATGTAACTCCATCAAAGAGTTATCGTACCCTTTCTGATGCTGCTGTTAAACAAGTAATATTACCAAGTACTGTTTCTAATTCCAACACACAAAACGTTCCACTAGGACTCAATTACTCTGCAACTGTAAATGATATTGTTCGTCATAGTCCTTCAATGGGTATTGAAGTTGGTTTTGCTGCTTTGTATAATATTAGCAAAAACTTGAAATTTAAAACAGGAGTTCAATTGAATGTTCGTCAATATCATATTGAAACATTTAAAACAATAACCAGCCCTAGTACACTTTCATTGATTAATAATAATGGCATTCAAACAATCAATTTATTGTCTACTTACAATAATAATGCTGGTTATAAATCAGAGCAATTAAATAATAAAACCTATCAGGTTTCTATACCTGTAGGAGTACAGTGGGAATTGATCAAAGGAAAAACAATGGGATTAAATGCTGAAGCTTCTATTCAACCGACTTTGTCCGTTAATAACAGCACTTTCTTGCTTTCTACAGATTATAAAAATTATACCGACGGAAATAGTTTCATTCGTAAATGGAATGTTAACAGCAGTATCGGCATCAACTTTTCTTACAAGAGTGGTGTAAATATTTGGCAAATTGGTCCTCAAATTAGGTACCAGCATCTTCCCACTTATACCAATCAATATCCTATCAAAGAGAACTTGATGGATTATGGAATCAGATTGGGTATTACTCGTCAGTGGAAATAGTCCAAATTTTGGATAGTTTTGTAGCATGAATAAATTAGTCATCTCATTTATTTCAATTGTCCTTTTGATTGCAGCATGTAAATCTAAAAGCAATAAGCAAATAGCTAAGCAACAAACCATTGCAGATACGTCAAAATATTATCCAATTGACAATTTCATCAAAGATCAAATGAAATTTGTGGATCTAAGAGATTTTGTAATTCATAGAACAATCACCAAAGATTCATCTGAAAGCAATGAAATAATTGACAAATCAACTTTTTTGGCAGAAGCTGCAAAAGTGCTTAGTATAACCAACGAATACATTCGACATAAAGAATTGTATAAAGAATCTGTTTTTCAAGATCTAAGTACAGCGAGTTATACGATCAATTATACACCTACCGATCCAGGCCTGTCTATTCAAAGAATGGATGTACTATTAAGCGAAGAAACCAATATCATTAAAAGGTGTTTTATTAGAACCACTTCAACAGAAAATGGCCTTACTACTGTTCAACAAATAAGTTGGTTGGCCGATCATCAATTTCAGATAAGTCAATCACAGACTATTAATGGAAAAACTGTGGAGGAAAAATCTGTTATTAGCTGGGATAAAGTTTTAGATAAATGACACAAGAACAGTTTCAACAATTAGCCCATACTATTCCAATCAACCCAGGTATTTATAAATACTATAATAAAGAGGGTGTTTTAATTTATATAGGTAAAGCCAAAAGTTTAAGAAAAAGAGTCAGCTCATATTTCAATAAAACATTTGTTGGATACAAGACACATGAATTGGTTCAGCGGATCCACAAAATTGAATTTACCATAGTAGATTCTGAACAAGACGCTTTTTTACTGGAAAATGCATTGATCAAAGAATACCAACCTAAATACAATATCAATTTAAAGGACGATAAAACCTACCCATACATAGTAGTAAAAAAAGAACCTTTTTCGAGAATCTTTTTGACAAGAAAAAAAATCAATGATGGCTCTGAATACATTGGCCCATTTACTTCTTCTGGAAGAGTAAGAGAATTAATTGATTTTG
>REAV01000213.1 GCA_004294465.1 Sphingobacteriia bacterium
ATTCGCATAAGAAAATCTTATTGTTAGAAGACGAAAGCCAAAGAATTGGAGATGTAAAGATCCGTTCTGGTTTTTTTAAACAGATGCGAGAAACAAAAGTCTATTTTTTAGATATCCCATTCGATGAAAGATTGGCGTTTATCACTGCGCATTATGGTCAATTCGAAAAAGAAAAATTGGTGAATGCTATTATTCGCATAAAGAAAAAATTAGGCGGCTTAGAAGCCAAAACAGCTATTAATGCATTGATAGAAGATGATATTCCTTCTTGCTTTAGAGTGCTGCTTCATTATTACGATAAATTGTATCAAAAAGGATTGATGCGCAGAGAGGAAGCAATCAAAATGGTTCAAAAAATTCCATGTAAAAAAGTGGACGACCAAAAAAATGCATTAGCGATTATTGAGCAATCCATTTAGCAATCGTCAAAAATCCCATCCAACTCATACTGATTACTACTATCCAACCTACCAATTGTAACCAAATAGGGTGTTTATATTGGTGTACTAATTTTGTTTTTCTGGAAGCAACTAAGATCACTGCTAAAGCAATTGGCAGAATCAATCCATTTAAAGCACCTACAGTGACTAAAATTTTTACAGGGTTGCCTATCAAATTAAAAACAAGGGTAGATAAAATGATGAAAGCACTAATGACCATTTTTTTTTTTTTCTCAATCGTAGTATGAACAATTTTTAAAAATGAAACAGAAGTGTATGCGGCACCAATAACAGATGTGATAGCAGCACACCACATAACGATTCCGAAAAAGCGATAACCAATTTCACCAGCCGCTAATTTAAACACTGATGCAGGAGGGTTAGCGGGGTCGAGTATCAATCCTTGTGTAACAATACCTAATGCAGCCAGGAACAATAAAAATCGCATGGTAGCTGTAACCATAATTCCTGTAACAGCACTTTTATTTACATCTTTTAAAGCACCCACACCTTTAATACCTGCATCTAATAATCGATGCCCGCCTGCAAAACTAATATAGCCACCAACCGTTCCACCCACCAATGTTACAATGGCCAATGCAGATAATTTTTGAGGAAAAAAACTATAATGAATAGCTGCAACAATAGGTGGATTTGCTTTAAACACAATATAGAGTGTTAGCAATATCATGAGCATGCCCAAAATCTTGGTAAATCCATCAATGGCAATACCTGCTTCTTTATTCCAAAAAATCAACAATGAAATGATGCAACTACAACTACTTCCATACAATGACTCTCGTCCGGTCAACACCTGAAGCCCTACTCCGCATCCCCCAATATTACCGATATTGAAAGCGAGGCCTCCTAATACAATCAATCCTGCTAAAAAATATCCTAAGCCAGGCACTAAAGTATTGGCAATCAGTTGTGCCCTCATTTCGGTTACTGCAATGATTCTCCAAATATTTAATTGAGCACCAATATCTAGTAATACCGATAGTAAAATAACAAAACCAAAACTAGCGGCCAATTGTTGTGTGAATACAGTTGTTTGTGTAAGAAACCCAGGCCCAATTGCAGAAGTGGCCATTAAAAATGCTGCACCAGTAATAGCGGATGATTTATTTATTTTCATTCGCCTGGTATTTTGAGGTGTATATTATTTTTGATAAAACCATGATGAAGGGCTTTTGCCAATTCAACTGCGTGTTCTCCATCGCCATGTAT
>REAV01000130.1 GCA_004294465.1 Sphingobacteriia bacterium
TTTTGGAGTCATGAGAGAAATGTGGTGGTGGTAGAAGCCGACGAATACGACAGAAGCTTTTTAAAGCTATTTCCAGATATAGCCATTATAACATCAATGGATCCTGATCATTTGGATATTTATGGAACTGCAGAAGAAGTGGAAAAAGCATTCGTTCAGTTTTCACAAAAAGTAAAAGAGGGCGGTTGTATTATTTCTAAATTTGGTTTAAGCAGGTCTGCAGAGTTGAATGCAGCACATCAATATACATATGATCATCAAAATCAATCAGCCGATATTCATATCAGTGATTTAAAAGTAGTTAATGGAAGTTATTATTTCAATGTAAAAGGAAAGCGTTGGGAATTGGACAATATTGTTTTGCACATGGGGGGCTTGCACAATATCGATAATATTCTAGCGGCTATTACTGTGGCTAAACATCTTGGAATTGAAGATGATAAAATCAGAGTCGCAGTTGATCATTTCAAAGGGGTCAGAAGAAGATTTGAATATGCTTTAAGATCGGATGATCATATTTTAATTGATGATTACGCACATCATCCTGAGGAATTAAATGCATTGATTGCAGGCGTGAGAAGCATTTTTCCCGATGAAGCCTTGACCATTGTTTTTCAACCTCATTTGTTTAGTAGAACCAATGACCAAGCCGATTCATTTGCAAAAAGTTTAGATCAGGCCGATCAGGTATTGCTCTTGCCCATTTATCCTGCAAGAGAGTTGCCAATGGAGGGTGTTACCAGTGAAATGCTATTGAATAAAATGCAGATCAACAACAAACAAGTTATTGGCAAAACCGAATTGGTTGAATGGGTAAAAAAACATCAACCAAAATTATTGGTAATGGCTGGAGCAGGAGATATAGATGCTTTGGTTCAGCCCATTAAAACAGTTTTAGAAAATAATTAATGAAAAAGCCAATCAATTGGAAAAAAATAATGTGGAATTCCTGCTGGATACTTTTCAGCATTGGGCTAATCGTGTTATTTGGGGCTTCAATTCAACAAAAGAATAAAAAGAAATTCAGCGCAATAAAAATTGACATTAAGGGTGCAGAAAAACACCTGTTTATTGATGAAAAAGATGTAATGGATTTATTATTGGCTAACGGTCCAATACAAGGCAATTTCATTCATTCACTTCCATTAAGAAAAATGGAAACTGCTGTTGAGCAAAATAAATGGGTAAAAAATGCAGAAATGTATTTTGATAATAACCAGGTTTTACAAATTAGCATTGAAGAAAGACAGCCAGTTGCAAGGATATTCCAAACGGATGGAGGCTCTTTTTATTTAGATACAACTGCCGTTATGCTTCCTTTGAGTAATAAAATAAGTGCAAGGGTCCCTGCTTTCACTGGTTTTGCAAAAGAGTCCATTAGAGATACTCTTTTAATACAGCAAATAATTGATTTAGCTAAATTCATAGGATCTGACTCTTTTTTTACGGCTCAGATTTCCCAGATTGATATTCGAACCGACAAAAAATTTGAAATGGTGCCTTTAATAGGTGATCATATTATTGTATTTGGGGATGCTACAGATTTGACCAATAAGTTTAAAAAACTAAAAGCCTTTTATCAATCGGTTTGGTTACCCAATGGAATGAATACTTATGAAACTCTCGATTTGCAATATAAAAATCAGTTGGTTGCAGTAAAAAAAGGCACTGCTAAAGCTGCAACAGATTCGGCAGCTGCAATGATTTTACTGAAGAATAATGCCCTTTTTCCTCCAATTATAGATTCCATTGCACCTAAAAAAGTTGATTCGATTCCCAAAAAATCATCAGCACCTCCTGCAAGGGTGAATAAGAATAAAAAGACAAATTCAACAAAATTTCCAAAGCAAAAAAACAATAAAAAGAATCAAAAACCGTTAAGAACTTAAATACATACCCTTATGAATCACAATGAAGCACCCATCATTGTTGGTCTGGACATCGGAACCACTAAAATCGCAGCAATTGCCGGTCGGAAAAACGAATTCGGTAAATTAGAAATTCTGGGCTTTGGTCGTGCCAACAGCAACGGAGTTCAACATGGTCAAGTGTTGAATATCGATCAAACCATCAAAGCAATTCAAGCTGCTTTGGAGAACTGCGCTCAAAGTAATCCTGATTTAGAAATTTCCGAAGTATATGTAGGTATTGCTGGTCATCATATTAAAAGCTTGCAAACCAGAGGAGATATTGTTCGTCAAGACCCTGATGTAGAAATTCAAAGCTGGGAAATCGATCAATTATTAAATAATCAGCGCAAGACTTTTATACCTGCAGGAGACCAGATCATAGATGTAATATCACAAGATTTTCATGTAGATAGTATACAAAACATTAAGGACCCAGTTGGCTATAATGGCGTAAAAGTGGGTGCTAATTTCCACATCATTACAGGGGATAGAAATGCAATACGCAATATTCATAGAGCTGTTGATAGAAGTGGTTTAAAAACCAAGGACTTGGTTTTACAACCTTTGGCATCAGCTAGTGCAGTGATGAGTGAAATTGATATGGAAGCAGGTGTTGCCATTTTAGATATAGGTGGTGGTACAAGTGACTTAGCGGTATTCTATGAAGGAATTCTAAAACATACTGCTGTTATTCCTTTTGGAGGAGAAAATATTACCAATGATATCCGAATGGGTTTAGGTGTTTTAAAAAGTCAAGCGGAAGCTATGAAAGTTCAGTTTGGCAGTGCTTTGGCTGATGAAGCAAAAGCAAATGCATATATCACAATACCTGGATTAAAAGGTATGCCAGCAAAAGAAATCAGTGTTAAAAATTTAGCTGCAATTATACAAGCCAGAATGGGTGAAATTCTGGATTTTGTAACCTATCACTTAAAGCAGGTTGGTTTAGATCATAGAGCTTTAAATGGCGGAATTATATTAACTGGTGGAGGTTCACAATTAAAACATTTAATTCAGTTAACTGAATATACAACTGGCTTAAATGCAAGAATTGGCTTGCCTAATGAACACCTTGCAGCAAATCATATTGATGAATTGAAAAAGCCAATGTATGCTACTTGTATCGGTTTGATTTTAAAAGGATACAACGACTACGATCATAAGTACAAAGAGTTTACAGAGAAGTTTGTAAAAGTAGCTGTGCCAGCAGGGTTAACAAAAACTGAAGAATTGGTTAAAGAAGAAATAGCACCAGTTTCAACTGTAGATGTAACGATTAGAAAAGAACGTTTCTGGGATAAATTTAAAAACAATTTGATTGATTTATTTAAAGAAGAAGAAGACCAAGTAATCCGTTGATAAAATAAATAGTAGTGTTGTTCCGTTTCTAATATACTAACCCTAAAACTACTCTATGATTCATTTCGATCTTCCCAAGCAAAAATCATCCATTATCAAGGTATTGGGTGTTGGTGGTGGTGGAAGCAATGCGGTAAACTTTATGTTTGCCCAAGATATAGAAGGTGTTGATTTTATTATCTGCAATACCGACGCAAAAGCGATAGAACAAAGCAATATTCCCAATAAAATTCAATTAGGACCACATCTTACTCAGGGCTTAGGCGCAGGTGCTAATCCTGAAGTAGGTAAGAAAGCAACAGAAGAGTCTTTAGAAGAAATTAAAAGGATTTTGGAAGTAAATACCAAAATGGCTTTTATAACTGTTGGAATGGGAGGGGGAACAGGAACAGGTGGAGCGCCAATTATTGCTCAGATCTGTAAGGATTTGGGAATTTTAACTGTGGGAATTGTAACTACCCCTTTTGGATTTGAAGGACCTCGTAGATTGAAGCAGGCAGAAGAAGGAATTGCTGCATTAAAACCATACGTAGATACATTATTGGTAATCAGTAATGATAAATTGAGAATGCAGTATGGAAATTTGAAAATGAAAGAAGCGTTTTCAAAAGCAGATAATGTATTAGCAACAGCAGCAAAATGTATTACCGATGTAATTAATAGTCGTGGACATATAATTGTAGACTTTGCGGATGTATGTACTGTTATGAAAAATGGTGGTGTAGCCATTTTGGGAAAAGCAGAAGTTGAAGGTGAGAATAGAGCACAAATGGCAATAGAAGAAGCTTTGAATTCTCCTTTGTTAAATGATAGTGATATTAAAGGTGCAAAATGGATATTGATCAACATCAATAGTGCAGAAGGAGATCATGAATGTACCATGGATGAATTGGAAATCATCAACAACCACTTGCGTATGCAAGCGGGTGAAGATACTGATGTTATTGTGGGTATGGGTTACGATCCAACATTAGATAAGAAAATTGGAATTACATTGATTGCTACGGGATTTGAACATAAAGATCCTTTTGCTAAACCACAAGCAATCAAAATTCCTGAGGTAAAACCCGAAAAAGAGGTAGTTACTTTAGACATGAATGTGCTTGAGCAAAAATCTGCTCCTGTTGCCGCTGTGATTAATCCGGTTGCTGCTCCAGTTCAAACTATTTCAGAAATTTCCACTCCTGTTCAACCAAGTGTTCATGTGTTTGATCCTATGGATGAGTTAACACCAACAATGCAGGAACCTATGATGGAACTTGCATCTATGGAAGAAATTATTAATCATCAAATTGAAGAGCGAGAATCTTTGGTTTTACAATTTGAGTTAAATACTGAAGTTACAACACCTAGTATAGAGTCAACTCTAATCAATCCACCTGTTGCTGAAGCAATTAAAATGATTGATCAGCAAATTGTAGAAGAAATAGTTGAAGCGCATTTGAATTTTCAAGTAAATGAACAACCTGCTGTGTCAGTTCCAACAGGGTTAATGAGCAAACCTGCAAATATTTATGCAGATCAAGCAAATGTGGAACCAGTTGCGATAACTGTTATAACACCTGCTCAACATTCAAGTCCTATTGTAGATTTAACACCAACAGTTGAACCTGCCGCAATAGAAGCTGCAGCAGATGAGAATATATTCGAAATGCAATTGGTTGAAAAGTCAGATGAGATGATGCAAAAAGCTCCAATTGTTCCTGAACCATCTAGTTATGCTGACGATGGGTTTATGGATGATGTTGAGGAGCAAAAAAGAAGAGCTGCTGAAAGAATTCAAAAATTGAGAAATTTATCTTTCAATATGAATAATTCAACGGATACAAGCGGCGAATTTGATGCTGTGCCAGCTTATATCAGAAGAAACATGGAATTATTTGGAAACACCCTTACATCAGTTGAAAATTTCTACAGTAAGTATACGGTGGGTAAAGATGAAAATAATCAAACGCAAATTTCTACCATCAATACCTTTTTAGATGGTAAAAAACCTGACTAACCCAGTCTCTATAGATGTGTATTAATCGTGATTTAAGTTGTAACCTTCCCGGAAATCCGGGAAGGTTTTTTTATTCAACTTTTTATGAACTACCTTGTTAGTATAAATAAAAAACATGCCAACGGTATTAATTACAGGTGGAACAGGAACAGTTGGGAAGAGGCTTACCCAATTATTATTATCGAAGGGTTACAATGTAAATATTCTTTCAAGAGCAAAGCAAAAAGCTGACTCAATTCAAGAAAATACAAACATCAGTAAAATTGCCTATTTCAATTGGGACCTTGCTAAAAACTATATTGATCCTTTAGCAATAAGTTCTGCTGATTTTATTGTTCATCTTGCTGGTGCAGGAGTTGCAGATAAGCGATGGACAGAACAAAGGAAAAAAGAAATTTTGCTAAGCAGAACCCAAAGTTGTGATTTATTAGTGTCTGCTTTAAAAAAAGTTCCGAATAACATTTCAGCAGTGATTAGTGCTTCTGCGATAGGATGGTATGGCCCTGATCATGCCAATCATACTAATGCTCCTTTTATAGAAACAGCTGCTTCATACAAAGATTTTTTAGGAGAAACCTGTCAACTTTGGGAAGATGCAATAACCCCTATAACCCAATTAGAAAAACGTTTGGTCATTTTAAGAACCGGAATTGTTTTAAGTAATGAAGGTGGTGCATTGGTTGAATTCAAGAAGCCTCTGAAATTGAAAACTGCTGCAATTCTTGGTAATGGCCAACAAATGATCAGTTGGATTCATATAGATGACCTATGTAATCAATATATTTTTGCTATAGAAAATCAACAGGTGGAGGGAGTATTTAATGCGGTAGCCCCCAATCCCGTAAGCAATGAAAAGTTGACTTTAGCTTTGGCAAAAAAAATGGCAGGATCATTTTTCTTAAAAATTCATGTACCTGCTTTTCTATTAAAAATGGTACTCGGAGAAATGAGTATAGAGGTATTAAAAAGCACAACTGTTTCAGCCCAAAAAATAAAATCAATTGGCTATCAATTTAACTATCCAACAATTGACACAGCCTTGAAACATTTGTAAACAATTAATTTAAACTATATCTCTTTTCTTATGCACTTTATAGCAAATCAACCAAATGATTGCTGTAAACACAAGTGTTAAAATAACTTGTTGAGGAACCAAACTCAATTGTAATTCATAATCTGCTTTGGCAGCTGCTCCAAAAGTTCTTTGTAAAGCTGGTTTTACAATTAAATTGTTCGACATGCGAACAGGCAGAAAGCGATCGATGGGTATTTTTTTCCATTTTAATAAACCAACCGCTATATTTTCTAGTATAAGATAATAAAAAAGAAAACCGCCTAAGGCAATGAACGCTTTTTTTACTAAATACCCCAGTAAAAACGCAATAGATAACTGTGCAAATGTTTGCAAGAAAAACAATGGAATGTATTCCAGTTGCTCTGCCCACCTGATCCAGCTAATATTGTCTGCATAAAATCCAAAACCTACGGCAACAACAATATATACCAATGTTACAATACTCGAAATAATGGTTAC
>REAV01000131.1 GCA_004294465.1 Sphingobacteriia bacterium
AAAGCTGTAGGGGGAGGGATCGAACCTCCACGAGGCAGTTAGCAGAAGCACAAAGTTCAGTGGTCGACCCTGGTCGCTCAAGTATTGCTACTCTTGCGGCTCTATGCTAAGTTTGTCCTGTTATCCTCACCCCCGAGACAAGAGGGTATGTCTGCCAAAAATTTCATCACCCCACAGTATAAAGAACGATTCTTTCGTATCAATGCTTACTTTGATAAAACAAAAATACAGTAAAAAGGATATTAATTAATCATTTTTCAATAATTAATTTAATAATATAGATAATGTTCAATATATTTGAATATTCATTGAATATTATCTAATTAAACACTTAAATATGTCCGGTAAATTGAATCTCGACAAATTGGATTTTCAAATAATCCAGGAAATGATGGAAGATGCAGAAATTTCTTATGCCGATTTGGGCAAGAAATTATTTGTTTCAGGAGGCACCATCCATGTTCGCATTAAAAAACTAGAAGAACTAAAAGTAGTTAAAGGTAAAAAATTATCGGTAGATCTCAAATCTTTGGGTTACGATGTAATTGCTTTTATTGGTATTTATCTAGAAAAAAGTTCTTTATACGATTCCGTTGCTAAAGAATTAAAAAAGGTACAACAAATCGTTCGCTTGAATTATACAACGGGCAATTATAGCATGTTTGCAGAAATAGTTTGTAAAGACATTCAAGAATTACGCTTTGTGCTACATGACGAATTACAAAAAATAAAAGGCATTGAAAGAACGGAAACATTTATTTCCTTAGAAGAAAGTTTAGACAGAAATGTAGTAGTAGCTCCTATTTAAAATCGATCCTATGCAATCAACATTTAACCTAATAGACGTAGTTCAGTTGCTAAAATCAAAATGGCGGGTGTTATTAAGCTTTACCATGTTATCAGCAATGCTAGCTGGCATATTTGTTTTTATAATGACCCCTCAATACAAATCGAGCACAACATTATTAGCTGGTAATCCCCAATTATTGGATAAAGCCAGGCTTTTCAATCAGCAAATCAAAGATCTATACACCAATTTTGGATCGGGAGATGATTTAGATAGAATTCAAGCTTTTGCAGAACTCGATAATACATTAGAAAAAGTAATTCATAAAAACTTAGAATTATTGGTTTATTACAAATCAATTGATTCTAATGCAATTTCAGTGGTAGCAGATCTACGCAAGGATTTGACATTTATTAAGACTGAAAAAGACCAACTAATTATTAGCTGCCAATTGAGCAATAAAGATTTAGCTGCTAAAATAGTAAATGATATAGCTGAGATAACAGAGACATCAATGAGATGGATGATTCAACAAAATTATCGCCTAATCATTTCTAGATTAGACAGCACAAGTAATCAGTTAAAAGAAAATTTAACTGAAATCATCAATAAGAGTGTTCCCAATGACGAGGCCAGTTTACAAATTAAAGCAGCTGAATTGAATAATATCATTCATCAATTGCAACAAACACAACAAGCCAGTCAGGAATTTAGAATTGCTGCTGAAACAATGCCTCATTTTATTCAAGTAATGGAAAAAGGGATTCCTGCCAGTGAAATTAGTTGGCCCAATAAGCCATTGATAATTTCTGTAGCTGCTTTATTGGGATTGGTTTTTAGCGCAATTGTAATTTTAAGCAAGAATCAAAAGAAGCAATTTTAAAATGATCTTTTTGCGCCAATATCGAATATTGGATTTAATTAGTTACCTGTTTTTTTTTATTGCAGGAGGATTGGCTATTTGGTTCAGCCAACCTTGGTATTTAAGCATTCCATTTGTCTGGGCTTTGTATCCTATGGTTTCGAATTTTTTTATTTTAGAAACAAAACAACTTTTTTGGATTTTACTAACGCTCATTCCTTTATCAACAGAACTAAATCTTACCTCCTCACTTAGTCTTGATTTTCCGATTGAAATAGTTTTAGTAATAATAACAGTAATTGCTACAGCCAAACTATTTCATCAGCCAAGCATATTCAATGATTCACTTCAATCGCCACTACTATTGCTGGTAGTATTCCATCTTTTATGGATTTTGATCAGTAGTTTTTTTTCTACAACACCCCTATTATCGATTAAATATTTTTTAGCAAAAATCTGGTACATCATCCCTTTTGTGATGGTCACCCCAATTGTCTTAAAAAATTACTCAGACTGGAAAAAACTAGCCCTATGTATGTGTATTCCAATGAGTGTTTTAGTAGTACAAATATTGTTCAGACAAAGTTTGTATAGTTTTGAATTTGGCGCCATTAAAAAAGCCATGTTCCCTTTTTTTAGGAATCATGTAAATTATTCATCTCTGCTAGTTTGTTTAGTTCCTATTGGATGGATCATTTGGAAATTCACACCAAACAATACATTCCAGAAAAAACTCAGTAAATGGCTATTATTTACTGCATTAATCGCATTAATATTAGCGTATTCAAGAGGTGCGTGGCTGGCCATGATCATTGGTCTTTTAAGCATTTTTATTTTCAGGAAAAATTGGATGGGAAAAACAATCATTGGATCAGTCATACTAATTGGAGTTATTATCAGCTCGCTTTCCTATCAAAAAAATTATATCGCTTTTGCCCCCAACCACGATCAAACCATTTTTCATGAGAATTTTGGAGAACATTTATCTGCCACTATCAACAGAAAAGACATTTCCAATGCAGAACGATTTCATCGATGGGTTGCTGGTGCGAGAATGATTACCGAAAAGCCAATCATTGGCTTCGGACCCAATAGTTTTTACCATCAATACCAACCATTTACCGTAAGCGCTTTTAAAACCTGGGTGAGTAATAACCCAGAACACTCTACTGTACACAATTACTTTTTATTGATTGCCATAGAACAAGGTATTATTGGATTGATTTTATTTATTGCCTTATTCATTTACATGCTCTTAGAAGCTCAATTGCTTTATCAACAATTCCAAAGTGAGCTATACAGAACCATATCACTAATATTAGGTATTGTTTTAGTAATGATTGGTGTAATAAATTGTGGAAGCGATATGATTGAGACGGATAAAATCGGAAGTGTTTTTTGGCTTTGTGGTGGAGCATTGATAGCACTTAAAAAAACATTAAAAATTGAATCTTCTTCAATTGCACACAGTTAAGCAACAGTTCTGTCCTTCTTTGTATCTCTAATTTTGAAATCCAAAAAAATTATTTAGCTGCATTAAACTTATTGCAGTTTTGTTAGTCAAAAACTAAAACCAATGTTTTATGAAAAAGTTTTTATTGTTTACACTTTCATTATTAGCATTATTACCATTATTGATTTATGCTTTCTTCCCTGATAACCCGCCAGCAGAAATCCATAAACACCTCTAATTACTTTACGGTTCTACCTTTCCACTGATAAGTACCGAATTTGCCTAGCCAGCCTGCTACGACAGTGTAGAATATATGAAAAGGTTGCATGAACGGAAATATCCATAAAGTTGGCCTTAGCTTGAAAAAATCAGCAACAGGATACAAAAAAATTATTTCGACAATCGTTTTGAGCAATAAGATAAATGCGATACTTGGATAAATACCCTCCACAAATATTCCAGCTATTAATCCCAATAGCAATCCAGCATTAAATAGATATACCAATACTAATACCCAAAAAATGTTGAGGTCAGAATAACTATCTGCTTTACTTGCCCATCTAACCCGTTGATTAAAAAAACTTTTCCAATCAGGCATGGGGGCAGTAGTAACAATCATTTGATCACTATACAAAAACCCTAATCGACCCGGAAATTCTTTCTTGATTTTATACATCAGGAACATATCATCGCCACTTGCCAACTGATCAATTCCTTTAAACTGGCCTACTGCATAAAAAGCTTTTTTACTATATGCCAAATTAGCGCCATTACACATACTATGAAAACCCGCTGCAACAGCTGCAGCAGTTATGCCCTGTAAACTCATGAAATCCAGTAACTGAAATAAACCCAACCATGTTTTCGTATTTGAAAACATTACAGGTGCCGCAACAAAAACAGGATCTTTCTCTTGTATGAATTGATCGAAATTAAATAACCAATCAGGTAATACTGCACAATCAGCATCGGTAGTAATAATCCATTCACCCTTGGTTTCAGCTACTGCAATTTCGATAGCTCTCTTTTTATAGGCATTGATATTTCCAGTAACATGATCAGATAAATTGATTAATCGTAAAGATGCAAAAGAAGATTTCATCATTTCCACAATCGAACCTGTATTATCTGATGAATGATCGTTCACTACAATTACTTCAAATAAATGGGAAGGGTAGTTTTGGGCTTGAATTCTTTTTAAACAGTCTTCGATGAAAATTGCTTCATTTCTTGCTGGAATAATGATACTAAAAAATATTTGTGGAGTTTGTTTTTGAACTGGCACATATTGTTTTAATTGTAAAAACCAGTAATGATATATACCAATCAAAACACAATAGGCCAAACCTATACATGCAAGTAGATAAATAAAATAGTTGATCATGAGCAGCAAAGAAAACCAATATTGGTTAAAAATAATTGGCAATTATGTTTGCATACTTTTTTTGTAAAAGTTGATGCCCAGCATTTATTTCAAACACTTTCACTAATTCTTTCAGGTCTTTACTAAATTGAGTACCTCGTTTTGTAAGAATGATTCGATCATATTTACCAAAAATCAACTGTAATGGTACTTTATGGTCTTTAATCAATGATTTCAATATGGCTAAGCTGGGCCTGAAACGCCTTGTGGTAGTCCATATTTTATACAATTCAGCACGTTCTTTGGGATCATCTAAATAGTAATGAACAAATTTACTGATGCTAGGATTGAGCAATTTCAAGAACCTGGCCATTTTAATTAGTTGAAATAACCATTGAGGATTTTCCATAGTGTTTTTAAAAATCCAATTACCTACAACTGTTTTCGTAGTGAACCATTGCCATTTATTTTGATGCAATCCGTCTGGAGCTACTAAAACCATGGACTCTATACGATCTGGCATCAGTTCAAACAATCTTAATGCAATTCTTCCACCCATACTATAGGCCAAAAAAGTCACTCTAGATTGAGTATTGCCAGTAATTGAGTTGATGAATTGAATTAATAGAATGGGTTCTAATAACAAAGGTCCATTCCACTTGGTTTTACCATGAAAAGGGATGTCTACAGCAATCAACGTATGGGTTTCGCCCAGATATGGTTCGAATAAAGCAAAACTCTCTCCAGATTCTCCATATCCATGAAAACAGAAAATCCAGTTAGGGCCCGATCCAAATCGATTATAATGAAACAGAGATCCTCCCAATTCGATAAACTGACTATTCATGCTACTTGGCTAAATTTTACCATTAAATTCTTGGTAATGTCAAAGAAACGAACTTATTTTGAAATTAGTTGCATAACTAACTATATGTCAAACAACCATTTTAGAAGAGGGGAATTATACAGCGTCATCAACGGAATGGCTTCAACCGCTGTGGCAAGGCGTTTGCAGAAGAATTTCCGCAATGCAGGACTGGAAATAACGATTGAACAATGGAGTGTTTTGTACCATTTATGGAAAGAAGATAAACTCAGTCAGCAGGAATTATGCAATCGAACATTTAGAGATAAGCCAAGCATTACCCGGCTTATAGACAATTTGGAGAAGCAAAAGCTTGTCAAAAGAATTGCCTCTCCTACCGATAGAAGAATCAATTTAGTTGAATTAACGGATGCAGCATTGGAATTGCAACATATCACCATCGATTTGGCCAATCAAACAATGGCTGAAGCCTTGGTTGGTGTAGATAAACACGAGATTGAAGTAGTGAAATCAGTTTTTCAGCGAGTATATGATAATCTCACTTTAGGAATCCTCGAAGTATAACCTTAATCAATAACTTAATAATTAAACAATGGAAACCACCAAAAATGCAACAGCCCTTCAAGGCGGCGAGTGGATTATCAAAGAAAGTAATCCATATGAGACCTTCATACCAGAAGATTTCAATGAAGAACAAACCATGGTAATGGATATGTGTGAACAGTTTCTGCAAACAGAAATCCTTCCCATTTTAGATCGTATTGATAAAATGGAGCCAGGCTTGATGCCATCGTTGATGGAGAAAGCGGGTGAGCAAGGTTTGCTCTCAACTTCTTTCCCTGAAGCCTATGGCGGATTAGGTAAAGATTTTATTACTTCAACTATTGTTAACCAAGGATTAGGCGGTGGATTCTCTTTTTCAGTAGCTGTTGCAGCGCATACTGGAATTGGTTCTTTACCCATTTTGTATTTTGGTACAGAAGAACAGAAATTAAAATATATCCCCAAATTAGCCAGTGGAGAATGGAAGGGTGCTTATGGTTTAACAGAACCCAATAGTGGTAGTGATGCATTAGGTGCAAAAACTGTTGCCAAGTTAAGCGATGATGGAAAGCACTATATCTTGAATGGCCAAAAATGCTGGATCACCAATGGTGGTTTTTCAGATGTATATACTGTATTTGCAAAAATTGATGGCGATAAATTCACTGGATTTATTGTAGAACGTGGCACAGAAGGTTTTACACAAGGACCTGAAGAGCATAAAATGGGAATCAAAGGTTCTTCAACTGTACAATTGTATTTCCAGGATTGTAAAGTGCCAGTTGAAAATGTATTAGGTGAAATTGGTAAGGGTCATATCATTGCCTTTAATATCCTCAACATTGGTCGTTTAAAATTATGTGCTGCAACATTGGGAGGAGCAAAAAAAGCAACAGATACTTCCATTCAATACGCCATTGCTCGTGAAC
>REAV01000132.1 GCA_004294465.1 Sphingobacteriia bacterium
ATTACCCATAATGATAAAGTTCCTTATCTTCATTCAACAATAAACGATTGTATATGCCATTGAGTAAAATTGCCGGCATTGGCAAATACGTGCCTACTAATGTAGTAACCAATAATGACCTCACTAAATACATGGATACCAATGACGAGTGGATCCAGGAAAGAACCGGAATTAAGGAGCGCCGATACGCGCATAGAACTGAAGAAACTACCACTACAATGGCAGTAGAAGCTGCTAAAATTGCAATTGAAAGAGCAGGTACAACTGCCCAAGACATAGACTTTATTGTATTTGCTACTTTATCGCCAGATTATTATTTCCCTGGCTGTGGCGTAATGGTACAACGTGCTATGAAAATGAAAGAAATTGGCGCACTGGATGTTCGAAATCAATGCAGTGGATTCTTATATGCTCTGAGTGTTGCCGATCAGTTTATTAAAACAGGTATGTATAAAAACATATTGGTAATTGGAAGCGAAAAACATTCTTTTGGTTTAGACTTTACTACGCGAGGTAGAAATATCTCTGTGATTTTTGGAGATGGTGCAGGAGCTGTTGTTTTGCAACCAACAGAAAAAGAGGGGCAAGGTATTTTAAGTACACATCTGCACAGCGATGGAGAGTCGGCAGAAATGTTGGCCATGTACAATCCTGGCACTCATGCCAATCATTGGGGAGCAAAGAATTATGCCGATTTTGATGATGCAGAAATTGCTCAAATGTTTATGAGTAAAAAAATGATCGACAATGCACAATTGTATCCTTATATGGATGGTCAGGCTGTATTCAAAAAAGCGGTGGTCAAATTTCCGGAAGTAATTATGGAAGCATTGGAAAAAAATGGATTAAAATCTTCCGACATTAATATGTTAATTCCACATCAAGCAAATTTGCGCATCAGTCAATTTGTACAACATAAATTACAACTTTCCGACGATCAGGTGTACAATAATATTCAATACTACGGAAATACAACTGCCGCATCGGTTCCAATTGCATTATGCGAAGCATGGGAGAATGGAAAAATAAAAGAAGGCGATTTGGTATGTCTTGCAGCATTTGGAAGTGGCTTTACATGGGCAAGTGCATTAATGAATTGGTAGTTGAGCTATTATGTACTCCTATGGAAAGAAAAATTATTTACCTCATTAATCCAATATCCGGAACTTCTAAAAAAGAGAAGACCCGTTTATTGATAGAACGCGAAACCCAGCTTCAAGAAATTCCTTATAAGGTATTATTTACCAACCCAACAGGCAATTATGATTTGGTAAGAGATGCCATTTTACATGAAGAATTTACCGATGTAATTATTATTGGAGGTGATGGTACAGTTAATCAAGTAACCAATTCATTAAGAGATACTGGAGTAAGATTCGGCATCATCCCTTCTGGATCTGGTAATGGTTTGGCTCGTGCAGCCAATATTCCTTCAAAGTTAAAATCTGCTTTAGCTATTGTATTTGGAGGCAAAGCCAAAGCGGTTGATGCGTTTACAGTTAATGGTGCTTATTCTTGTATGTTGAGTGGTGTAGGATTTGATGCTCAAGTTGCCCATGATTTTGCGCAAAAAACTACTAGAGGATTATTTACCTACACGCAACAAAGCATTATCAATTTTTTTAAAGCCAACCCCTATCAATTTGAAGTAACCATCGATCATTTCTCCTTTTTTACGGACGCATTTTTCATTAGTATTGCCAATAGTAATCAATTTGGAAACAATGCAACGATTGCTCCACAAGCCAGTTTATCTGATGGATTATTAGATGTGGTTATTGTACAAAAAATGAATAAAGCAAAATTGCCATTTGCTATTCTTCGTCAAATGAGAGGGAACAATAAATTACAACAACTAGTTGATGACATAAGCACTAAAACTATTTTATACTTCCAAACACCCTCTTTGTCAATAAAAAACCAGAAACTGGCCCCCTTGCATATTGATGGCGAACCAAGAGAAACAGCGGCTGCCTTTGATATTCAAATTATCAAAGACGCTTTTCTCTTATTACAACCTTAGTGCATTATTTTTCAATAATTCTTTTTAAACTTTGAAATGCATCTTGATTAATTGGGTTATCTAATGCATTGGAAATATCTCGTTTTTCTGCTGCAGTTAAGTGAAAACTCAAACTTGCAGCGGCGTCTTTGGATGAAGGAACATATTGAAATGTAATACGATAAAAATCAGGTCCATAGTTTTTTGATAAATAATCCAATTGGTCATGCTGCGCATAATCTTGCATCTTAAACCAATTGTTCTGAAGAATTAAAAATGGTTTGGTTAAAAAACCAATCAAAGAATTATTTTCCAAGGGTTTATCCCAATCACTCACACTCCGATCTCTGATTTGAATTAACACCACTTTGGATGTATTTGCTTGTAACCAGTCTTTAAAAACTTCTACAAAACGTAGACTGGCTTCTTGTCCAAAATTATCTCTCAAACCCGCATCCATTACATCAATAATTGGATTAGTTGGTAACCAAACATTGGGTAATACATAAGGAAATGTTGCGTTCATTCTCAATGCTGAAAGCAAACTGATTCCATTACTATTTTGTTTCTTAAAAAATGAATTAAAATCAATTGCATCTGGATCAAATGAATTGATATTGGCTTCTATTGCTATAGGCTTTAATAAAAATCGAACTGGACGAGTTGCAATGATCATTTTTCTGCCGTCTCTAGTAATAACAGAATTAAAAAAAATAGCAGGTAACTGAGCAAGTCTTTCTGCTTCGGCATAGTCTGAAATAGGTTTATCTAAAACAGACTCTGTATTCTCATTTAATTTTTGCTCAAAAGCATACCCTCTGTCTTTAATATATTCAAAACCGTTATAGCTAAACTTTTGTGCAGGACTAAATAAATCCCTGGTCAGGAATGAAGAAAAAATTGGGCTAAGTAAATCTTTCGTGATATTAGCTACATATCGTTGATCTTGTAAATCAATTGACTTGCCTTTTAATTTTTGAAAGTATAATTCCCTAAAATACGCTGCTCCTAACATTCCGCCAGATGCTCCATTTATGAGAATTGTTTGCTCCATTAACCGACCATTCAATTGTTGGTCCAAGCGTTGAAGTGTATTCATAGTGAAAGCTGCACTTCGAGTACCTCCCCCGCTTGTATTGATTATATACAAAATTGGTTTGGGTGAAGATTGCTTTGCTTTCCAGTTATTTAAAATGGCAATATATTGATCCCGATCTTTTTGTATACTCGAATCATTGGTCATTGCATTCACTGATTCTTTGCTATACAAAGGCCTTTCTGATTTATGAATATAATCTAACCCATATGCTTTGTTTCTTGGATCAATTATTTCTTTTTGATATAAAAAATTAGCTAAGATATATATAGCAACTACAACAGGAATGCTCCATGTTTTTAAGAAAATAGACATGGCCCCTGCAAAGGCAATTAAAATGGCAAAAAATAAAGTAATACTACTGCTAGCGGGTAATTGAAATAATTGAGCATCAGAGCTATAACCAGTTAAAATTAAAAACACAAATGCCAATGTAATAGCTAATACAGCTGCAACATGGTGCCGATTAAATAGTGCATCTAAAAATTCGGGGCTATAATGTCTAACATCTCTTGGTTTTCGCAAACGTAATCCAGCACTTAAAAACCAATCAACTCGCATCTCATATTTTTCTTTGGGCAGCAATTTAGTAGTCGCTACCCGATCGTATTCTTGATGTGCATATTTAATGCTGGTTGATAATGTATAATAAATAGTTTTATCTGCACTAAAAAAATATAGAAAAGCAATTGCTAAAGATAAAATCAAACCGCCTGTATATCCCAATGCTAAAAAAATAATTTCTTTTGTGTCAAATAATTCTTGGGAGCTAGAATAATGAATTGCCCTTATCAAATAATACACTAAGAAAGTAATTGGAATGATGGCATTATTGATACAGTATTTTAAAAAAGGCTGGGCATTGGTTGCCAAAAATCGAATACTCTTTGCGTGTAATATAAAAGTGGTAATGTTCCAACTCATTATGAATACCCCAGTAGAAAACCCTACGATAGCTGTGCTTATTGCAGTAACTTCTCCATAATATTCAGGAGCCAGGAAAAGAGAATCTGCTCCAAATGTGTGCATGAAATTACCTGCAACTGTTGCAAATAATACATACCAAAACACCAAAAAAATCTGGTATCTCCTGAAATGCATCAGAAAAAGTTGAATGGGCAATGAGAACCAAATTCCAATCAGGTATTTCTTCATACAACTAAGATGATTTTATGAACCTTCTCGCTGCACTAAGTTACTTAAATTCTCTAGCTTCTTTTTCTGTAAGGTATAGCATCATTACCAATGAGAGTAATAATAACATTCCTGTTAACTGATGTAATTGAGCTGTCCATTCAAATAAGCCCCAATTGCCTGGTATGATTCCTTTACTGAACAGAACAGTCCCTATCCCTAGAGCCACTTGTACAAGTACAATAACAAAAGGTATTTTTTTGACCTGATTAAAAATGGCCGATCCATGTATTTTATTCAACTGAAAAGTCCATATAGTAATGTAAACCAATAACAGATAGGCAATTCCACGATGAATAAAATGAATCAATAAAGTGTTATCAATAAAATTGAGTAATAAGGGTTGATCCTTAAATAATTGACTAGGTATCCAATCTCCATTAATGGTGGGCCAAGTAGAAGCAACATTTGCCGCTTTATGTCCTGCCATTAAGGCTCCATATAATAATTGAACTACTAATAAGCCTAATAATATATAGTTGGCCCTGAGGGCTTTTGAATTTCGAACCAATTGATCCTTTTGAATTAAACAACTGAGTGCAAACCAAAAAGTATAACTAAGTAATCCCAAAGCCAACACAAAATGTAATGCCAATCGGGTTGGTTTAACATACACTGCATCTCCTGTTAATCCACTTGCCACCATGATCCAACCAACACCACCTTGCAATGCGCCTAATAAGAATAAAACTACTAGTGGTTTTAACATTTCTTTCTTGAATGCCTTCTTCCATAAAAACCAAACAAACCCAATTAGAAACACTAAACCAATTGATCTTGCCCAGAGCCGATGAAACCATTCCCAAAAAAAGATATATTGAAAATCCTTCAGTGTAAACTCAAAATTGAGTAATTGAAACTGGGGGGTCTGTTTGTATTTATTAAATTCTACCAACCAGGCGGATTCATTCAATGGAGGTAGGGTTCCAGTAATTACATTCCATTCTGTGATAGACAAGCCACTTCCTGTTAATCGAGTAATGCCACCTAAAGCGATTTGTACAACTGTCATTCCAACTCCTACCAATAACCAAATAGCTACTTGCTTATCCGAGCGATTCAATTTATCCATTTTATGCGTATTTCGATTTTATACAAAGGTATAACAACCGAAACGGTTGTTTTGATTAAATCAATTTGATACTATTGAAAGGAAAGTGGAAATTTACCGGATGTTACCCTCTTATTATCAGGAAACCCTTGTAGAAGCCGGATGCGATGAAGCTGGAAGAGGATGCTATGCAGGTCCTGTTTTTGCAGCAGCAGTCATTTTGCCAAAAAATTTTAAACACCCATTATTAAACGATAGTAAACAAGTTGGCGAAAAACAAAGACTGGTATTGAAAGAAGTGATCGAAACCAATGCTATTGCCTGGTCGGTTGCAAGTATTGAAGTAGAAGAAATAGATGCGATCAATATATTAAAAGCTAGTTTCAAAGCGATGCATAAAGCTATTGGGCAATTAAAACTGCTTCCAGAATTCTTATTGATTGATGGAAATCGGTTTATTGCTTACCCAAAAATACCTCATATATGTATTGTTAAGGGAGATGGAAAATTTGCTTCCATTGCAGCAGCGAGTATTTTAGCAAAAACCCATAGAGACGCATATATGGAAAAAATACATCAACAGTTTCCTCAATATGGTTGGAATAGAAATAAAGGGTATGGCACTTTGGAACACCGCATAGGAATTGAGAAAAACGGATTATGCATACACCATCGTAAAAGTTTTAACATCCTTCCTTCGCAAATGAATATTCCTTTTTAGTCCATTTCCCAAATACCAGCTCCCAAACGAATCAATTCATACGTTGAAGAGGTACAATCAATAATAGTAGAAGGCACCATCCCTCCATTTCCTCCATCAACTACAATATCTACCAGGTTTTCAAATTTTGTATGTATCAAATCGGGGTCAGTAAATTCTTCAACCATCTCTCCTGGTAAAGAAGCAGACAATAATGGATGACCCAACTGTTCTACAATGGTTCTTGCTATGAGGTTGTCGGGAATTCTTAACCCAATCGTACTTTTTTTACTTTGTAATAATTTGGGTACTACTTTACTCGCTGGAAGAATAAATGTGTATGGTCCTGGCAAATGACTTTTTAATAATCGGTAAAGTGATGTATCGATTGGTTTACAGTATTTGCTCAGGTCACTTAAATCATTACAAATAAAACTCAATTGCGCTTTTGTTGGATCAACCTGTTTTATTCTAGCAATTCTTTCAATTGCCTTTGGTTGAAAAATATCACAGCCTAATCCATAAATCGTATCGGTTGGATAAATGATAATTCCTCCATCATGTAAACATTCAATGATTGTTTTTATATGCCTCGGATTGGGATTATCTGGATGAACATGCAATAACATAATTAAAGTTACGCTATAAAAACGAAGACGGCTAAAGCCGTCCTCTGTTTGTTTGTAA
>REAV01000214.1 GCA_004294465.1 Sphingobacteriia bacterium
ATGTCCTTTCCGGTAACATCGCCAATAACCACCATACTTGCAATTTCATTGGCTCTTTTGCGATGCTTATCGCAAATAACCATCTCAGCATTGAAATAACTAGCAATTTCTCTTACACGATTGGTGCTACCAACATCCGGTGCAGCAAAAGCAAGATTAGACAATTTCAATTGTTCTATATAAGGAATGAAAATGGCAGAACTATCTAAATGATCAACTGGCACATCAAAGAATCCTTGAATTTGTGCTGCATGTAAATCCATAGTGATAATACGATCAGCTCCAGCAGCTTCTAACAATGTTGCGATCAGCTTGGCTCCAATAGCTACACGGGGCTTGTCTTTTCTATCTTGACGGGCAAAACCATAATAAGGAATTACTGCAATTACTTTGTAGGCACTCGCTCTTTTTGCAGCATCAATCATTAACAATAATTCCATTAAATTTTCTGTGGGTGCATAAGTGCTTTGCACTAAAAAAACATAGTCCCCACGAATACTTTCCAGAAAAATAGGTTGAAACTCTCCGTCACTAAATTTTTGGATATTTATTTTTCCAATGGAAGCGCCAAAACGATGAGCAATTTTTTCTGCCAGCTTTTGAGAACCTGTGCCGGAGAATATCTTAACATTAGGATTCATAATAGTAGTGCGTTGGGTTGCGCGAAGATATTAAACCGATTAACAAATTGTATATTGATTTTGCAATTGTTTATAATATGAGGAAATATTCTATCAAAGACTGGGCAAATGACGATCAGCCCCGTAAAAAACTCATTTTAAAGGGCGCTGAATCACTAACGAATGCAGAATTGTTGGCGATTTTGATCAATTCGGGCACTCCTACTCATTCTGCATTGGATATCGCAAAGCAATTACTCCTATTTGTTGGAAATGACTTACTCAAATTAGGAACAATGAGTGCAAAAGAGATGGCAACGCTTCCAATTAAAGGTTTGGGAGAAGCTAAAGCCATTGCCATTAAGGCTTCCCTCGAATTAGGAATACGAAGAGATGTTTCAAAACACGTTAAAGTGCAAATTACCAGTAGCAAAGATGTTGCTCATTTTTTAAAAGCCAATTTTCAATACCACCAACGAGAAGTATTTGCTGTATTGTTTTTAAACAGGGCCAATAAAATTATTCATTTTGAAATTGTCAGCGAAGGTGGTATAACAGGAACAGTAGCCGATCCTAGAATCATTTTAAAGAAAGCCATAGAACACCAATCCACAGGAATTATTCTATGTCACAATCATCCCAGTGGCAACCTCAAACCCAGCACAGCAGACGAAATGCTTACCAAAAAGATAAAAACAGCCGCCTCATTTATCGACATTTTAGTAACAGATCATATCATTGTAAGTGAAGAAGGATATTTCAGTTTTGCAGATGAAGGAATGATTTAAAAATCATCTCGTTTGCCTCTAAAATAATATTTTAAAGGTTCAATAAAGTTGCAACACTCGCTGCTTAGAAATGCAAGCCCTTATTGCAAAAGTTACAAAACACTGCGTTTCTAAAAGGCTCGTTTATGCAACTTCATTGAATCTTTTATTCTGCATTTAAGAAGAAATTTTTTACATATTAATTTCAAGGTATGAATGAAGAAAATTGAATTTCT
>REAV01000133.1 GCA_004294465.1 Sphingobacteriia bacterium
GTTTAATAAAGGATTTATTTGCAAATAAAAATCCTTGTTATTGATTTCAAGCAAGTTTCCTTTAGCATGAAAGAAATCATGGAACATGTTTTGTGGTTTCTTCAAGTCTTCTCTAACAGTCCACTCTGCATTATTCACCAAAAACCGCTCCATATTGTATTTATCTACATCACTCAACCGATTTTCAAGATCATTATCACTATATCGTAAACTGTCTAAATACTCTACCTGCTTTGTATATAACTTACGACTATATGGTTTAACATGAGAAAAATATAAATCTGGGTGCTTTGTTTTAATTTCAAGCCGATCTATCAACAAATACTCTTTTGAGCCTAATGGTATATAGGTGGATTGTGCTGCTCCAATAAATGGAACAATATAAAAACAACAAACTACAATTGATTTAATAAATTGCATCATAATAAATAGACTCAATTAGCAATAAAAATGCAGCATACTATAATTAAAGATACGTGCATCGTAAACGAAGGTCAACAAATTTTTGGAGATCTGTTGATCTCTAATGATCGAATTGAAAAAATAGGTGGCCAAATAGACATTAAAGGAAGGGCAACTGAAATCATTGGAACTGGAAAACATGTATTACCAGGGGTAATTGACGATCAGGTTCATTTTAGGGAGCCAGGGCTTACTCATAAAGCCACTATTTACACAGAAGCTAAAGCAGCAGTTGCCGGAGGAACCACTTCATTTATGGAGATGCCTAACACTAATCCACCAGCATTTACGATTGATCTATTAGAAGAAAAATATGCAAGAGCCAAGGAATCATCATTGGCCAATTATTCCTTTTTCATGGGCACTTCCAATGATAATTTGGAAGAGATTCTCAAAGCCAATCAATTAAAGTCTCACATATGCGGTCTTAAAATATTTATGGGTTCTTCAACTGGTAATTTATTGGTAGAAAGTCCATTGGTTTTAGAAAAAGTATTTGGCAGTTCAGAACTATTGATTGCCACGCATTGCGAAGATGAGCCGATGTTTAAACAAAAAATGGTTGATTTGAAAAAAATCAAACCACATTTAACCGCTGCCGACCATCCTCTCATTAGAGATGAAGAAGTTTGTTTTGAATCTTCCTTTAAAGCGATTCAATACGCCAAAAGAAATGGAAGTAGATTGCATATTTTGCATATCAGTACCGAAAAAGAGCTGCAGTTATTTACCAATATGATTCCGCTAAAAGACAAGCAAATTACTGCAGAAGTTTGTGTGCATCATTTACATTTTACATCAGATGATTATGCCCGATTAGGCAATCAAATTAAATGTAACCCAGCCATAAAAGCACCCCATCATAGAGACGCATTATGGAAAGCACTACTCGATGACCGATTAGATATTATTGCCACCGATCATGCCCCGCATACCTGGGCTGAAAAACAAGAAGATTTTGAACATGCACATGCTGGATTACCGTTGGTACAACACGCTTTACAGTTGATGTTGCATTATGTACAAGAAGGCCGTATTTCAATAGAAAAAGTAGTACAGAAAATGAGTCATTCATTGGCTGATTGTTTTCAGATTGCAAATAGAGGGTATTTAAGAGAAGGGTATTTTGCCGATCTTGTAATGGTAAATATGAATCAACCATCTACTATTACAAAAGAGAATATTTTGTATAAATGTGGATGGAGTCCGTTAGAAGGTTTCACTTCACCTGCTACTATTGAATATACTTTTGTAAATGGGCACTTGGTTTATGGAAAAGGGGTATTTAATGAGTCTAAGTGGGGAGAACGACTTTCCTTTGATAGAAATTAATTTTTATACCTAATTAAGAGACGTCTTAATGCAAATAGATAAAATCACCCTCAGCGATCTCTCCATTTTTCATCCTGAAGAAGACCAGTCGGTATTTTTTCACTTGAACTTTACCCAAACCAATGGCGGAAGAGAATATTTACGTTATTTATTAGGCAATACACTCCCTTCCATTGAATCCATTCAAACAACTCAACAAACGATTCAACATTTGGGTGCCGTTATCAACCAATGGCCAGTTAGCCCTACGAACGGTACTATGATGGTTTTGGAAAAATTTTATGAATCTCCGGTAGACAGTTATCCAAATATTCCTGAAGTTTTCAATAGTTTTTTATACCGATTTTTTCATCAGGCAGATTTCTCCCTAACCCTTTTTACCGTACAACACGCCATTGATTTTGTAAAGGGAATGTATACAATTGAAGGTTTGATCAGCAATACCGAAACCAAAGGACAGCTTTCTTCAATTGCTACTCGAATACATCATTATCTGGACAATGCTATCATACAGGAAATGATTGTTCAGGATAAGCATTCCATGAGCAATGCTAAAGTATTAATCTATGCCAATTTTATTCGATTCCGGTTCAAAAAAGGAATTACAGAACTAATAGAACTTTACAGCAAACTAGATGCCTATTTGAGCCTGGCAAAAGCTGGAAAAAAATATGGTTTTCAATTTCCAACATTTATTGAATCTAAAGAACCATATTTTGAAACTGAAGGACTGTATCATTTTATGCTGTCCAAGCCAATTGATTATTCAATTGGCTTATCACAAAAAGAAAATTTTTTATTTCTTACCGGGGCCAATATGGCCGGGAAAAGCACTTTTATTAAAGCGGTTGGAATTGCAATTTATCTGGCTCACTTAGGAATGGGCGTGCCCTCATCATCCATGCAATTGAGTTTTTTTGATGGTATCATCAGTAATATTCAGGTAACCGACAATATTGCCAAAGGGGAAAGTTTTTTCTTTAATGAAGTGCAAAGAATTAAAAATACCATCGAAAGAATCAACGATGGCAAAAAATGGATGATATTAATTGATGAATTATTCAAAGGCACCAATCAGCAAGATGCCGTAAAATGCAGTACAACGGTAATTGAAGGGCTTCGTAAAATGCAGAATGGCTTGTTTATACTTTCTACTCATTTATATGAAATTGGAGCCCCTTTACAACAATACTCGAACATACAATTCCGTTATTTTGAAACAGCAGTTCAAGATGATCAATTACTCTTTAGCTATCAACTCAAAAAAGGGGTAAGTAATGACCGGCTTGGCTACTTGATTCTCAAAAGAGAAGGCGTAGTTAGTCTTTTAGAGAATTTATAAGTAACTTAACCATAAATTTTAGTTCCATGAAAATCGTTATCCGTTTATTCATTGCATTTGTAATCTTATTTGCTGTTTACAATGTTTGGATTTTAATGGATGTGCCGAACAGAAATAGTGTCTTTGTAAAAACAACCGTTGCAAAAGAGTCCATCATTACAATTGGTACTGATGCAGGAAATGGCAATATTTTAGGCATTCAGCCACAGCTAACCGCATCCAATTATGCCAATATTCCTACATTTAAAGAAACCATCAGAGCGTATTTGTTGGAAGCAAAAAGTAAACAGTTGATCAATCCAAAAACAGTTGTTTTATTACCAGAACAGATTGGTAGTTTACTCATTGCTTACGAAGAAAAGGAAAAAGTATATACTGCTGCTACCATGGAAGAAGCCATGCAATCTATTGTTAGAACCAATTTATTCAAGTTCATCGTTGAATTTTTTTCTTCCGATACGCCTAATAAATCAATGAAAGCAGCAATAGCGATGAAATCGAAGCAAGCTGGAAAAATTTACTGGGAAGTTTTTGGAGACCTTGCTAAAGAGTTTAACGTTACTATTGCTGCTGGTTCCATATTATTACCCAATGCAACCAGAACGGCTGAAGGCACTTTAATAGTTAACAAAGGCAATTTATTTAATACGGCAGCTATTTTTAACAGAGATGGCAAAGTTGATACCCTTCTTCAAAAGACCGAATTTCCCATCGACCAATTATCTGGGTTAATGAGCCAGTTCGAAACTTCCATCCATGTATTTCAAAAGTCCAATCAGTCGATGGGTTGGAAATTGTTTGATATCAAATCTCCAACTGCCAATTCTGCCATACATTATGGAATGAATTTGTCTATTGCAGGACAATTTTGGGATAAAAAAGGAGATGGTAGGGCTTTGGTGATTAATAATGATTCTATAACAGTTATTCCTGCAGCTACCACAGGAAGAATGATTAATCTTTGGACTAACTAGAACAATGTATGCTTAAAAGAATTGTTTTAATCATTGGTCTGGTCTATTTGATTGCTTTAGAGATTGCCAAAGTATATTTTATCATGCCCTTCCCCGGCAGTCAGCAAATCAATAGTATTGATATTGCCTATTTTATTCATCAACATATTCTTTGGCTAAGGCTTTTAGGGTTGTTGATGATTATTTTTCCCTGCATATATTGTTTTCGAAAAGGCAATAAGCTTTCAAAAATTATACTCGCCATTAGTTTGATTTTTTATGCAGTCATTTTTTATGCATTTAATTTCCATTTTTTAGCAGACAAAATGTTTTATCAAGCTACCATAGTTGAATTTAAAGAAGCTTCCATCGATTCAACCAACAAAAACAAATTAGTGATTGGCGTAACGATGAATGGTAAATCAAAAGCTTACCCAATTGATATTATTGGGTATCATCATCAAATTCAAGACAGTATTGATGGTCAACCCATTTTAGTAACCTATTGCACAGTATGTAGAACAGGAAGGGTTTATAGCCCTAAAATAAATGGAATTGCGCAACAATTCAGGTTGGTAGGGATGGATCATTTCAATGCGATGTTTGAAGATGCCATTACCAAGAGCTGGTGGCAACAAGCTACAGGAACAGCCATTACGGGGAAATTAAAAGGAACACAACTCGTTGAAATTCCGGCTAAACAAATGCGATTAGGAGATTGGATCAATCAAAATCCATCAACCAATATTTTACAACCCGATTCAATTTTCAAAAAAGAGTATGCCGATTTAAAAGGATTTGACGAAGGCATTATAAAAAGCTCTTTGGAAAAAAGAGATTCAGGTTCCTGGAAATTTAAATCATGGGTAATTGGTATCGATTTAAATGGAAAGTCAAAAGCATATGACTGGAATTATCTGGTAAAGAAAACATTGATTAATGATGCTATTATGGAATCCCCAATTCTCATCACTGTAGAAGCCAATCAACAATCCTTTTATGCTTTTTCCAGTTTAGTGAATGGGCAGATCTTACAATTCAGTAAAACAGCAGAAGCAGATAAAATCATTGATTTACAAACAAATTCTATTTGGACCAGAAGCGGCAAGTCTGTGGATGGCCCATTAAAAGAAACTCAATTAAAAACTATTCAGGCTTATCAAGAGTTTTGGCATTCCTGGCAATATTTTCATCCCAAGACGGGCACATATCCCAAATAAATATTATTTTTATTCTGTTTGTAACCTCTCATTTATTCACCCCCTGAGAGGATCATTTAATTGTTTGCTCTTCGGACAAATTTTTGAGCATGTTAGTCAAAACATTTGGCAGTGCCGTTCTAGGTGTTGATGCCATAACCATTACCA
This sequence comes from Sphingobacteriia bacterium, assembly GCA_004294465.1. GTDB lineage: Bacteria > Bacteroidota > Bacteroidia > Chitinophagales > Chitinophagaceae > Sediminibacterium. The sequence continues at coordinate 5,457 of REAV01000133.1, forward strand.
TTGAAGTAAATGTAAGCATGGGACAAGGTTATTCAATCGTAGGATTACCCGATAGTGCCATTAGAGAAAGTTTGCAAAGAACAGAAAGTGCTATTAAAACCAATGGGTTTCATATGCCCAGAACCAAAGTAGTGGTAAACCTTGCACCAGCCGATATTAAGAAGTCGGGGTCGGCATTGGATTTGCCGATTGCATTAGGTGTTCTTGGTGCGAGCGAACAATTAGAAAATCCGCATCGATTGAGTGATTATGTATTGATGGGAGAACTGGGATTAGATGGTTCTGTTCAAGCAATAAAAGGCGCACTGCCCATTGCCATTCAAGCAAGAAAAGAAGGATTCAAAGGATTGATCGTACCAAAAGCCAATGTAAAAGAAGCGGCGATGGTAAATCAGTTATTGGTTTATGGAGTTAGTCATATAAAAGAAGTTGTACAATTTTTTGAAACAGAGGATTCCCTAATGCCAGAACTAGTAAATACCAGGGATGATTTTTTTAATTCAGAAGGGCAATACAATGTTGATTTCGCAGATGTAAAGGGACAGGAAAATATCAAGCGTGCTTTAGAAATTGCTGCAGCTGGTGCACACAATGCTATTTTGATCGGGCCACCGGGTGCAGGCAAAACCATGTTGGCAAAAAGATTACCGACAATTCTACCACCATTGAGTTTATTAGAAGCATTGGAAACCACCAAAATTCACAGCGTTGCCGGAAAGCTACCGCCCAATAGTGCATTAATCAATCAACGCCCATTTCGTTCACCGCATCATACCATTTCGGACATTGCGATGGTAGGTGGTGGAAGCAATCCTCAACCTGGAGAAATATCCTTATCGCATAACGGCGTTTTGTTTTTAGATGAATTGCCAGAATTTAGAAGAACAGTATTAGAAGTGATGAGGCAACCTATGGAAGAAAGAAAAGTAAGTATCTCCAGAACAAGAACTGCCATCGACTTTCCTGCTAATTTTATGTTGATTGCTTCTATGAACCCCTGCCCTTGCGGATTCTACAATCATCCCGAAAAAGAATGCACTTGCGCTGGAGGATTAGTACAAAAATATTTGAACAAAGTATCAGGGCCATTATTGGACAGAATCGATTTGCATGTAGAAGTAACTCCCGTTGCGTTTAATGCATTGAACAATCAACAAAAAGGAGAATCTTCAGCTGCTATTCGCGAAAGAGTCATTGCAGCCAGAGCCATTCAATCAAAAAGATTTGAAAATGAAA
>REAV01000134.1 GCA_004294465.1 Sphingobacteriia bacterium
TATTTATTCTTCTTCTTATGACGATTCTTTCTCAAACGTTTTTTTCTTTTGTGCGTCGCAATTTTATGACGCTTTCTTTTCTTACCACAAGGCATACCAAGACATTTTAAATAGTTAAACAATAATTTATTTTCTCAACTCAATGATTCTTTTGTTCAGCTCTTCCTTAGCTTCAGGAATATTCACCATTTGCTTTGCTTTTTCATAATAAACAATCGCATTGGCTTTATCTCCTTTCAGGTCATATGATTCAGCAATATGAAATACTGCTTCTACATTGGTTGGTTCGGCTTTTAAAACAGCTAAAAAACGTTCAATCGCTTTGTCGTATTGACCACTTTTTTTGCCTCCAAGGCCTAAAACCATCTGACCATATACATTTCCAGGGTTGCGTTCAACCACTTCCCGCACCGGTAAAATACCCTCCATAGGGTTACTACTGATGTTTCCGAATATATAACAGGCGCCTAGTCCAATCTTGCTGGAATCATTAGCAGGATTGATTTTCAGGGCGTTTTCTAAAAGAACTTTTGCATTACTAGCTAACCATGTTTGCATGGCTGGCTCCGACGTTGCCATTAGGCGTTCTAAAAACAAGCGGGCGGCAAAGGTGAGGCTTTTTTCAGAATTTTCCAACTTAGATGCTTCGGCAGTATAATATGCGTAGGGCTCGAACAATTTGGCAGAATCTTTCCAAAACCTAGCCAATTGGTGATATACATGAATTTGTTGCTCATTTACATCACCACGTATTACAGAATTTTCTAATGCAGTGATTCTTTGAGACTGCTCAGGGGTTAATTTCCCCTTAGCCTGGGCCAATATGTCTTTCTTAAAATCAATTTTTTCGGCAGCATGATTATGGCCATCATTCTCGGAATGCGCGGTATTAGTTTTGGCTGGAACGGTTCTTCCACCAAAATACAATCCGAATAATAAAATCAGCGATAAAGCAGTAAGTATAATAGGAGATTTCTTCACTTAGCGATATAATTTCCGCAAAGGTAACTTACTTACGCTTGCTTTTTACCTCACTAACAAATTCTTTAGCGGGTTTAAAAGCAGGAATAAAATGTTCTGGAATTTCAACAGCAATATTCTTTTTGATATTTCTTCCGATTTTAGCTGCTCTTTTTTTGGTGATAAAACTCCCAAACCCACGTATATATATGTTTTGGCCTTCTGATAAGCTATCTTTTACTTCTTTGAACATGGTTTCTAAAGTAACCAAAACATCCACTTTTGGGATGCCTGTTTTTTCAGAAATGTTATTGATGAGATCTGATTTTCTCATTGTGGATGATTTATGACCATTTATGGTACTTAAAGTAAAATAAAAAATGTGAATTATACAAGAAAGATATAACTATTTTTGTCAATTTGTGCTTCGTAGCCCAAATAATTCAACCACTTACAGTTATAAAATTGATTATATATTTAACATTTAGCCTTTAAAATTGAGCAATTCTGTAAAAAATAGCGAAAAATCCCTTGAAAAATCGGCTAAAACCTTGTTTACTAAGCGGTTAATGAGATGGAATAGTCAATCGAATAAGCGAAAAATGCCCTGGAAAGGGGAGAAGGATCCCTATAAAATTTGGCTCAGTGAAATTATCCTTCAACAGACAAGGGTAGAGCAGGGTTTGGCTTATTATAATCGCTTTATTGAAAAATATCCGAACATACTAGACTTAGCCAATGCCAAAGACGAACAAGTTTTTAAATTATGGGAAGGCCTGGGGTATTATTCTCGTTGTAAAAATATTTTAATTACTGCCAGGTATATAGCTTTTGAATTAGGAGGCATTTTCCCTACACATTATGAAGAAATATTGCAATTAAAAGGAGTTGGTCCATATACGGCTGCTGCAATTGCATCATTCGCCTATAATCAGCCTTATGCTGTTGTGGATGGAAATGTGTTTAGAGTAATTGCAAGGTATTTTGGAAAGGATGAACCTACTGATTCTACTACAGGTAAGTTTTTGTTTACAAAATGGGCCAATGAATTATTAATGGTGAAAGAACCTGGTTTGTATAATCAAGCTATTATGGATTTTGGAGCCACTGTTTGTAAGCCTGCATTACCATTATGTGCTACTTGTATATTGAGTGAAAATTGCACTGCACTTGCTTTTGGCAAGGTGAATGTTTTGCCAGTAAAATCTAAAGTCATACAAAAAAAATACCGTTGGTTTTATTATTTTATTTTTCAATTGAATGGTAAAACGGCCATAATGCAAAGGGCCAACAAAGATATCTGGCAAGGATTACATGAATTTTATTTATATGAATCCTCCAAAGAAATAAAATGGAATAATACATCGATTGATCAATTTTTGCATGATCAATTAGGAATAGAAGATGCTTCCATCATCCAGATATCAACACCCAAAAAACAACAATTGACCCATCAGCAAATTAATGGACAGTTTTTCGAAATCAAACTTCAATCTATGCCTAGCGCTTTAAGTGGATTACAATGGATGAACAAGTCTGCATTGAAGCAATTGGCATTTCCAAGGTTCATTACTGCTTATTTTGAAGACCCACTTTAACTTCAATTTTTAGTGTAGAAGTTATTTATTTAATAAAAAAGGGGTATTTTTAAAGGAAGATTTGTCAATACCAAAAATGTTCTATTATGCGTGGCGTTAATAAAGTAATGTTGATTGGCAATTTGGGCAAAGATCCCGATGTGCAGCAGTTAGAAGGTAATATTGCAGTAGCCAAATTTCCATTAGCAACTACAGAAACCTATAAAGACAGAACAGGCAAACTAGTATCACAAACTGAATGGCATACAGTTGTTCTATGGCGAGGCTTAGCGGAACTGGCTCAAAAATTTCTCCATAAGGGAAGTCTTATTTATGTGGAAGGTAGATTAAGAACCAGAAGCTGGGAAGATAAAGAAGGACATAAAAAATTTGCAACCGAAATAGTAGGAGACAATTTGATCATGCTCGATAAAAGAGCTGATGCACCAGGTGGACCAGGTTTTGGAGAAGGATTAGAAGGTTTTGGCGATTCGCCTAATTTATTACCCGATCCTGGAGAATCTCTTCCATTTTAATGGTTGATAAATGATATTTTTGTGATAGTAATATAGCAAAGCTTGTAAAGCATTGCTTCTTTTTTAATTAAAGCGCCCAGTTTTGGATCACCACCCGGTTATTGGATATTTATCGTCAGTGCATTTATTAGCAGCTATACAAGCTCAAGGTACTACCGTACTTATCATGTTATTGATCTTTTTATTGTTTCTTTCTTTTGTTTTAGCAGGAGCTGAAGTAGCTTTTTTTTCACTCACTCATAAAGACATCAACGTACTTAGGTCTAAGCAACAACCTCCCTATCAACGAATAGTAGATATGCTCGAAGAACCAAAAGTGTTATTGGGTTCTTTACTGATTGCGAATAGCTTTATTAATATCTCCATCATTATCATTTCTAATTTACTCATCGATCAAGTGTTCAACTTCGAAAAGTTCGACGCTGCTTGGGTAGAATTTCTGATTAAAGTAATAGCTGTTTCATTTGTGTTGGTTTTGTTTGGAGAAGTAATGCCGAAAGTATTGGCTACACAAAACAATATTCGATTTGCAAAAGATTTTGGTGGAATTATACAATTTCTTACCTATCTCACTTCTGGCTTGAGCAAGAGATTGGTGAAATACTCGGATATTATTGAACGAAAATTATCTACAAGAACCAATGGAGCCTATAGCTTAGAGGAATTAGACCATGCCATTGATATTACTACAGAAAACACGGCTTCTGAAAATGAAAAGAATATTCTTAAAGGGATTGTAAAGTTTGGCAATATCACGGTAAAACAAGTGATGAAAACCAGGGTGGATGTACATGGTATTGACGATGAAACCAGTTTTGCTACTTTGATGGAAACGGTGAGAGAATTGCATTATAGCCGTCTCCCTGTTTTTAAAGAAGAGCTGGACAATGTTGTGGGGATGATCCATACAAAAGATCTTTTGCCCTTTTTAGATGAAGCGGATGATTATAACTGGCATGGCTTAATTAGACCTCCCTATTTTGTTCATGAACAAAAATTAATTGAAGATCTTCTCAACGATTTTCAAGCCAAGCGAATTCATTTTGCAGTTGTAGTGGATGAATTTGGAGGAACCAGCGGAATTGTTACACTCGAAGATATTTTAGAAGAAATTATTGGTGATATTAAAGATGAATTTGATGAAGAAGAATTGGGGCATAAAAAGCTAGATGACCATAATTATATTTTCGAAGGAAAAACAATGATCAATGATGTTTGTAAAGCGATGGGATTAGGTGCCGATACTTTTGATGACATTAAAGGGGAGAGTGATTCTTTGGCTGGATTGGTTTTGGAAATTGCTGGAGAAATACCATTAGCTGCTACGGTTTTAAGTTCTGGTGATTTTGAATTCACCGTTTTAGAAGTGGCTAAAAACAGAATCAATAAAATCAAAGTGACCATTAAAAAAGAATTGAGCGAAGATTAATCCTACAAAGATGCAAAAACGGTTGCTGGTTATATTGGTTTCAATCCCATTTTGTTTCATTTTTTTTGCATGCAATAGCCCGTTCACTCCAAAGCAGGTAGGATATTTTAATATCCCTTTCCCTAAAAAAGAGTACCAATTGTTTGATCAGGCTGGCTATCCATATACTTTTGAATATCCAGTTTATGCCACTATTACCAAAGACAGTACTTTCTTTGAGCAAACCACAGAAAATCCTTGGTGGATCAATATTAATTTTCCCTCCTTTAATGGTAGAATTTATGTGAGTTATAAATCGATTGGATTGAATCGTTTTGACACCCTTATTAAACAATCATTTGCACTTACTGGTAAACATACGAGCAAAGCATATTCCATTGATGATTCATTGATCAATACCAAGAATGGAGTGCATGGTGTTTTTTTTACAGTAGGGGGAGATGTGGCAACAGCTAATCAATTCTTCTTAACCGATTCTACTAAACATTTTTTTCGGGGAGCACTTTATTTTGATGCAACTCCCAATGCCGATTCTTTGGGAATTGTCAACCATTTTTTAATGGATGATGTTAAACATTTGATTAATAGTTTTAAGTGGCGTAAGAACCAACCCTAGTTGATTATTCGCCTATCTTTACACAAATAGAAAGTAACAATGATAGCAATAGATCATATACTGGTAAGTGACGATGTGGTTTCCGAACAATTTGTTTGCGATCTCAACAAATGCAAGGGTGGATGTTGCGAAGATGGTGATGCAGGGGCTCCTATGGAGAAATGGGAACTAAAAAAACTAGATGAATTTTATGATGTCATCAAACCATACATGACTAAGGAAGGTATTGCAGAAGTTAAAAGAGCTGGAAAATATGTATACGATCAAGAATTTGGTTGGGTAACTCCAACCATTGATGGGGCAATTTGCGCTTATGGATTAAAAGACGAAAATGGAATTATCAAATGTGGAATTGAACAAGCGTATAATGATGGAAAGCTTGATTGGAAAAAACCATTGAGTTGTCATTTATTTCCAATACTCACTAAAAAAAGTAAAAAAGATCCTGATATAGAATATGTAAACTATCAACCAAGAACAGACTTATGTAAATCGGGTTGCAATTTGGGTAAAAAATTAAAAGTGCCTGTGTATATTTTTTTAAAAGATGCATTGATTAGAAAATATGGCGAGGAATTTTACGATGCATTGTCTGCTTCTGCTGAGCAGCTAAAAAAAAATTCGACCAATGAGTAATAATGCAGCATCATTCATAGCAAAGAGTACGATCAAATCTGCGGATCTAGATCATCGCAGAAAAATTAATTTCAATATCAGTAAATACAATGCGGTAGTTCCTATCGGAAAAAAGCAATTTACCGATGTAATGGCTGCACGTGAAATGGCCAAGAATAAAAAATGGGATGCCATTGAAAATTTAGATAAATACCTAGAAGAGTTTGAGAAAAAAATAACGGAGAGAGGAGCTAAAGTGCTTTGGGCTGAAACAGGTAATCAGGCCTTAGAATATATCGGTACTATTTGTAAACAAGCCAATTGCAAAACGCTGGTAAAGAGCAAGAGCATGGTCACAGAAGAAATTCATTTGAATGACTACCTGGCATCCAATGGTATTGAAAGTGTAGAAACCGACTTAGGAGAATATATTCAACAACTAGATGGAGAAGCACCTTATCATATTGTAACTCCTGCAATGCATAAGAGCAAAGAAGATGTTGCAAAATTATTTGCACAAAAACTAGGCACTCCTGGTGGGTTGACGCCAGAAGAATTGACCCTTGTTGCAAGAAAAAAATTACGGGAAAAATATGTGCAGGCAGAAGTAGGTGTTACTGGTGCTAATTTTATATTACCAGATATTGGCGCTATTGCAGTTACCGAAAACGAAGGAAATGCAAGATTAAGCTGTGCTTGGCCTAAAACCCATATTGTTATAGTAGGTATTGAAAAAGTGATCCCTTCTGTGCATGATCTCGCTTTGTTTTGGCCTTTGTTATCTACTTATGGAACGGGTCAAAAAGTAACGGTTTATAATACCATTATTGCAGGCCCTAAGCAGCCCCATGAAACGGATGGTCCCGAAGAAATGATTGTTATTCTATTGGATAATGGAAGAACCAATTTACTGGCTAATCCAACCGCTAGAGAAGCTTTGTATTGTATTAGATGC
>REAV01000135.1 GCA_004294465.1 Sphingobacteriia bacterium
TTTTTGTGCAGCAAAAAATCGATCAGCAATCAATCCTACAAAAAAAGGAGAGATCATTGTGGCAATGGCCAATGCCCCATAAGTGGCGCCAATCTGAACATCTGTGGCATGAAGTGGGGCCTGTCCCATATAGGTTCCCATCGTTACATACCATGCACTCCAAATGAAGTACTGTAAAAACATCATTATAGATAATGAAATAAAATTGGTATTTTTCATATTGCAAGTTTAGCATTTCGAATGTAATTAATTTTTATGATTTTATACTAGATATAATCTTTTCTTTTAACCATTTGTATGAGAAATATTCAATTTATCGGATTTCTATTAATTCTGTTTTTTTCAAACGCTTCATACGGGCAAGTTGATTCTAAGAATTTCACTAAAGACCAACAGGAGTATGCTAAAGTATTTGAGAAGATTGAGAAAATCAATGTATCGAATATGGCATTAATTGATAAACAACTTGCCCACTTTACAACTGTCTATGATTTTATTATTCAGAATCCCAAAAATGAATTACTACTAAATCTTGTTGCTGAATCTGTAAATCTCCAGTTGAAACAAATGGATAGTCTAATTGCATTAATTGACACTTCATTGATTTCAAATATGTATATGACATCTGTTTTGTATGCTCGAAAAAGAATTTCTATTACAGAAACAGGAAAGCCCTTCCCTAGTTTTTCTTTAAAAGATACTTTAGGAGTTAACACGGACATTGAAAATTATAAGGGTAAAATATTATTAATTGATTTTTGGAGCTCATGGTGCATACCTTGTAGAGCAGAAATCCCTTCGCTTAAAAAAATCCTAGCAAAATATGGTAAAAAAGATTTTGAAATTATAGGTGTTTCTGTGGATGAGGATAAGCAAGAGTGGCTGAAAGCCATAGAAAAGGACAAGCAGAACTGGAAACATTTTTGCTCATTACAACCATTTCAAGAAAATCAAACTGCTCAGTATTTCTCTATATATAGTATTCCCGATAATTATTTGATCAATAAAAATGGAATTATTTTAGGGCAGAATCTTTCTCCATTACAAATTACTTTGTTACTAGAAAAGCAGAATTAAATTCCTTCCAACGCCTGTAAAATATCAGCTAAAATATCATCTCGATGTTCTAACCCTACACTGATACGGATTAGGCCAGGAGTAATATTTACTGCCTGACGTTCTGCTTCAGACAGTTTTGCGTGTGTAGTGCTTGCAGGATGAGATGCGATACTTCTGGTATCGCCAAGGTTAGCAGTAAGGGAAAGCATTTTTAATTTGTCTAAAAATTTTCTACCAGCTTCTAATCCACCTTTTAATTCAAAACAAACAATACCTCCGCCATTTTGCATTTGTTTTTTCGCAATAGAAGCATGTGGGTGTGATGCCAAAAATGGGTATCTCAAATTGGCAATTGCTGCATGATTTTCGAGTTGTTCTGCAATGAATAATGCATTGGAAGCATGTCGTTCCATGCGAACATCCAATGTCTCTAAACTCTTGCTCAATACCCATGCATTAAAAGGAGACAATGCCGGGCCAGTGCTTCTGCAAAACAAATAGATATCATGAATAAGGTCTTTTCTTCCTACCACAACACCGCCTAATACACGACCCTGCCCATCCAGCCATTTTGTTGCAGAATGCACTACTAAATCTGCTCCAAATTCAATAGGGCGTTGGTTTACAGGAGTAGCAAAACAATTGTCTACATTTAATATTATTTGATGTTTTTTTGCCAAACGTCCAATCATTTCCAGATCAAGTACATCCAAGCCTGGATTGGTGGGCGTTTCTAAATAAATCATTTTTGTATTGGGAGTGATGGCAGCTTCCCATTCGGCCTCAGTGGCATTGGCACCAAGGTATCCATATTCAATTCCGTATTTGGGCAAGTATTTTGCAATTACGGTATGGGTGCTTCCAAAAACAGCATTACAAGATAGCAAACGGTCACCTTGCTTGAGTAAAGCCATGAATGAACCAAAGACTGCGCTCATGCCCGAAGCAGTTGCATAGCCTGCTTCAGCCCCTTCTAAAGCCACCATTTTATCAATAAATTCTTGCACACTAGGATTGCTGAATCTGCTGTAAATATTATCATCTGTTTCATCTGCAAATGCAGCACGCATATCTTCTGCATTATCAAAACAAAAACTACTCGTTAGAAAAAGCGGAGTAGAATGTTCCATTTCGTTGGTTCGCTCTGTTTGTATGCGGATTGCTTTTGTTTCGTTTTTCATTCCATTCAATTTATAAAAAATAAATTCACTTTAATTCATAGTAACCGTCCAGTCAATGCTACACCCTGCAGCTCTCAATGTTGCTGCTACCGAACAATATTTATTTAAAGAAAGTGCTATTGCTTTTTCTGCTTTGTCTTGGTCTACTTCGCCACTAAAATAAAAATCGATAGAAACAGTTTTCCAAAGTGAAGGTTCTTTGCCGTGTTCTCTTTCTCCTTTAATGACCATCCTAAAATCAATAATGCTTTGTTTTTGCTTTTTGAGGATAGAAACAATATCTACTCCTCCACAACCTCCTAATCCCATCAAAAGCGATTGCATTGGACGTATGCCCGAATCATGTCCGCCAATTGCTGATGAAGCGTCCAATCTGGCGGTATTTCCATTGCTATCTGTAGCTAAAAAGGCATAAGCATCATCCACTCTTTTCACCTCAATTTGGTCCATTTTTAAAATTTCAACAAATGTACGCAGTGCATCCCTTTATTTTGCAGTAGAATAAGGAAATATAAAATGCCCATTTATCAAGATAATAACCCTTTTGTACTAGAAAATGGAAAAACCATTCCTGGTATTGAAATAGCCTATCACACCATTGGAACGCTCAATGAATCGAAAAGCAATGTGGTATGGATTTGTCATGCACTTACTGCTAATGCAGATGCATCTGATTGGTGGAAAGGATTAGTAGGAGCAGGTTGTTTGATCGACCCGGAAAAATATTTTATTGTTGGAGCGAATATTATCGGGTCCTGTTATGGATCAACTGGTCCATTAAGCATTGATCCCAATACCAATAAGCCTTATTATTCAAGCTTTCCTACAGTTACCATTCGAGATATTGTTTCGGCACATATATTACTCAGAAAGCATTTAGGAATCCATACCATACAATTATTAATGGGAGGCAGTATGGGTGGTTATCAGGTTTTAGAATGGGCATTAATGGAACCATCCATTATTCAAAAAATGTTTTTGATTGCTACTTCGCCTTCAGAAAGTGCATGGGGTGTAGCAGTTCATACTGCTCAAAGAATGGCCATTGAAGCAGACCAAACCTGGAAAGATATGCAGCCCAATGCAGGAGCAAATGGTTTAAAAGCTGCGAGAGCCATTGGTATGCTTACTTATAGAAACTACACTACTTTTCAGGAGAAGCAAACAGATCCTGATCCAGAGAAAATAGACAATTTTAAAGCATCCTCTTATTTATATTATCAAGGAGATAAATTGGTGAAGCGCTTCAATGCATTTAGTTATTGGTTGCTTACCAAAGCCATGGACAGTCATCATTTAGCCAGAGGAAGGGGTGGGGATTTAATTGAAGTATTAAAATCCATTCAACAACCTACATTCATTATTGGTATCAATAGCGACATACTTTGTCCATTAGATGAACAACAATTTATGGCCGATCATATGCCGAATGCCGAATTGTATGCCATTGATTCTACTTATGGCCATGATGGATTTATCATCGAAACCAAACAGATCACAGAACTGTTGATGCAATTTTTATAGTATTTAGATTTGTAGATATTTATGCAGAAATGAACTCCTGCAAACGAGCAGTCAATCCTGTTTCAAATGCTGATTTTTTTTGGAGAAAACTAGTTCTTGCAGCTTCTCCTATTGCTGCTTTTTTAGCTTCATTGAATTCTAAAACGGATAAAACTTTTTCTTCAAGATCTTTTTGATCAATATAAAATCGCTTTCCTAATCCAAGTTTATCCGAATGGATTGTATTCACCAATATTCCTGTATGGTCATTTACCAATTCATTCATTGGTGGAGCATTTGTTGTAATAACAAGCGACTTGCATGATAAGGCTTCTGCAATATAATGTCCGAAACCTTCTGCCTCAGAAATACATAAGTGTATTCCAATTTGGTTCATTTCATTTTTTAACTGATTCGAATCAATGAAATGGGTGATAAAAATTACATTAGGTAAAGGATAATTTTTCTTCCAATTTTTGTTGGTAGAAACAATGGTTAGACTTGGAAATTCAGGATGTTTCTTCCATAATTTAAGAATTACTTCTGTTCCTTTTAAATGACTTCTTCCTGCTATATGAATAAAACTGGAGTAATTTTTTTGTACATTGGTTAAGTACATGTCTTTTGAGATGAATCCAATGTATTTACAATTATCAAAAAAATTGCTGAAAATATTTTTTGAATATTCTGATTTACACCAAATTTCATTGCAAGCAGCTAGTTTAAATAAGGTGTTTTTTCTCATCCATTCCTGGTTAGGTATAAAAATTATTTTAGAAGATAGGCCTAACCATACATTTGGAATATTTTCAAGAAAAATAAATATTCTTTTTTTGGGAGTAATTAGATCACTCAGCGCAATTAGTTTTCTATTAATGAATTGGTGAAAATTTCTGCCCCTCGATATTTGAATATTCGTTTCAATTTTTTTTCCTATTACTTCTATTATTATTTCAGCATCCTTCATTAGCCCTGGAGTGCCTCCTGTAATAATAGTAACAATGGTTTTCATAGCAGTTTAATTTAAACTATCACTCTGGGTGGTATTTGCTCACTGCATTTTTATAGACTTCCGCTTTGTTCAAAGTCATTGGTTTTGTTTGTTGCTTGGTATACATGTCCATCTGATCGGTATAATGAGGTGAATCTTTTCTGGCAGAAGCGCCGTACACATTCAATGATTCAATTGTTGGGCCATCCTTGGTGAAACGAACAAGCTCTATATAGGCGTCACCCTGATTGCCTTTGTACATGCCATTTTTATAAGGAATAGAATACATGGGTGCCAATACATCTGGTAAACCTGGTAATGGAAGTTCTACAGTTCCTCTTACCAATTTTTGTACTTCCCCTAATTGAATATTGGTTCTGCCAAAATCCTTCATCATGGTTGCTTTAGCTTCTCTTAAAATAGCAATAGCATCTTCTTGTTTGATGCCTTTGTTTTTTAAATAGGTAGGCCAATTTTTTACAGTGATGGTATATACAAAAAAGAAATTGCCTGCGCCAATACTTTCTGCATTGGCTTTTTTGTCCCAGGCTTTCAAGTTGTTTATAATGTCTGCTATATCTGGGTAAACAGTTGCATCTAATAAAAATAGACTATCAATACTTGCCGGGAAATACAATTTCGATGGGAACTCTCTATCAAATTTAATCCGCATAAAATCTGCATAAGAAACCTTCTTGAGAGGTTTTACCAGTTCTTCGAAACGCTTGCTGCGATTATTCTCTAGCGTTTCATATCCCATAGTAATATCTTTAATTACAGGGTTTTCTGCACCATCAGTAGAATGAAAAGGAGAGTGGTTGGTATTATAAACATAGCCGGTAGAAGGTTGCAACACTTGTGGTAAATCAGCTAAAGGATGTAAACCATTCCACAATGTAGCAGAGGTATTCCCCGGTAAAGTAGTTTTCCAGTTGAATTGCTTATCTCTTAAAGGGATTCTGCCATTGCTTAAATAATAGATGGTATCATATTTATCCGCGTAAACAATATTATAACCAGGAATGGCCAACATATTTAACGCTGCTTTAAATTCAGTAAAATTTTTTGCTTTATTAAAACGATACCATTGTTCTAGTCCTCGAATATCCATTTGTGCGGGCATACGAATAGAAAATGTTCCTCTTTCAGTAATTAAAGTGGGACCATATTTACTCCAATATGCTTTCTTCTTTACATTGATTTTTACTCCAGCAATTTTTACTTTTAACGAAGCAGCTCTTTCTTCAAGTGTTTCCCAATTGCCATCAAATTTGTATTGCAATTTATTGGCTGGATTAATTTCTAATTGATACACATCTAATTTGTCTGGATTATTCACTGTATGTGCCCAGCCTAAGTTTTCATTCACGCCATGCAGAATAGTAGGTGCTCCAGGAAAATTGGCACCTAAAATATTCCAGCCTTCTTCGCTGCATAAATGTGCTTCATAAAATGCCACAGGTCCTTCCAAAGGCTGATGGGCATTGATGTCTAAGTAAACCTGTCCATCAGTTGTTTTGGCACTGTTAAATGCAAATGCGTTGCTCCCTGCAGTTTTATAATTCTCCAACAATGGAACTGTTCCGCCAAAAATGGAGGACAATGCTTTGTCTGCTCCAGATAAAACACATAATTGCAATACCGAATATTGAATCATGTCTTTTGGAACAACGGGGAATGCATTCTTTAATAAAACTTCTTTTGGATGGTTTTTGGCGTAAGCATTTAATCCTGCGCAATAGCCCTCTAATAGTTTTTTAAAATCCGGGCTTAGGTCTTTTTCATACCTTTCTTCCACTAGTTCCGGGATGCGCAATAAATGAATAATATAATCTATTGATGCGCCTTTTTT